>JAFAUV010000002.1 GCA_019243075.1 Bradyrhizobium sp. | reverse complement strand
CACAGTGCGCACGCGCAACTGTCGCGTGTATGCAACACCAAGAGGGAAAAAATGCGGCACCGCGGCGTGTGCCGACAGGCGCCGTCGCGGTATTTTTTGCATCTAAAGCGCGACGTCTCAGGCCTTGTCGTAGGTCATGCCCTGCTCCAGCTTCCGTCCGACCAATGTCGCCGGAAACAGGATCGCGAAATAGATCAGCGCCACCACGGTGTAGACCTCCAGCGGGCGGTAGGTGTCGGCGTTGATCAGGGTGGCGTTGTAGACGAGATCGGGAACGGCGATGACCGACACCAGCGAAGTGTTCTTCAACTGCGTCACCGACTGGTTGACATAAGGCGCCAGCATCGGCTTCAGCGCCTGCGGGATGACGACGAGCCGCAGCATGCGCCAGTAACGCAATCCCAGCGCGCGCGCCGCGTCCCACTGCCCGCGCGGCACGCTTTCGATGCTGCCGCGCACGATCTCGGCATAGAACGCGCCGCCATAGAGCGAGAGCACGCTGACGGCGGCGACATGCGCCGGGATATTGACGCCGAGCACGACGGGGAAGGCGTAATAGAACCAGATGATCTGCACCAAGAGCGGCGTGCAGCGGAACAGCTCGATATAGGCAACCAGCAGCCAATCGATCAGGGGAAGGCGGCCGAGCCTGAGCACGCCGACGAGAAGGCCGATCAGGGTCCCGAGCAAGATGGTGCCGATCGTATAGGCGATGGTGAAGCCGAGGCCGAGCCAGAACAGATGGCTGTATTTGGAGAGGATGCCGAAATCCCAGACGTAATGCATCACCCGCCCCCTCTGCCGGCCTCTCAGAGATAGCGCGCCGGCGAAAACGCTGACGTGTCGAACGATGGCGCCGCCCCCGCGATCATGGCCGCAATCGCGTCTCCCGTCGCGGGTCCGGTGGTGAAGCCGATATGCTGGTTGCCGAAGGCGAGCCACAGGCCCTTATGCCGCGGCGCGGGGCCGATCATGGGCAGGCTGTCGGGCAGGGTCGGCCGCGCGCCGCGCCAGACCTCGCCGACGGGCTCGCCGAACTCGACCACGCTGCGCGCGAGCGGCACCACTTGATCGAGCTGCGCATGACATGAGGGCGCATCGCGCGCGGTGAGCTCGACGCCCGAGGTGACGCGGATGCCTTGTTGCATCGGCGTCATCAGGAAGGCGTTTTCGGCATCGTGAATCGGGCGACGCAATTGCCGCGATGCGTTCGGCTTGAACTCGCGGTGATAGCCGCGCTCCCAGGCCAGCGGCACGCGGTAGCCAAGCGGCCGCAGCAGATCGGCCGCCCACGGGCCAAGCGCGACCACGACATGGCGGGCGTGGATCGCGCCATTCGACAGCATCACGCGCCAGCCATCGCCATCGGGCGCGATCGATCTGATCTCCGCCTGTCGGACATCGCCGCCGGCGCCCGCGAACATCTGCGCATAGGCCTTCACGACGTTGCCCGGCGAATCCACCGAAGCGGTCTCGCTGTGCAGGAGGCCGACGCTGTAAACCGGCAGGATGTTCGGCTCGAGCGCGGAAATGCCCTGACGGTCCAGCAGCTCGCTCTTGATACCGTATTCGCTCAGCGCGGCCTGATCTGCCTTGGCCGCCGCAAGGTTGTCGCTGCGCCACGCCTTCAGCCAGCCGGTCTCGCGGATGCGCTCGCCGGCGCCTGCCTCGACGATCCATTGCCGATGCAGCTTCAGCGACGCATTGATCAGGCCGCGCAGCGCGAGCGCACGCGGTCTCGTCTGCGACGCCCGCCCGCTGGCAAGAAACTGCGCGATCCAGGTCGGATTTTTCAGCGCCCAGCCGAAGTCCCAGCGCAGCGCCGGATGCCGGTTGGTCAGATATTTCGGCAGGTTGCCGAACAGCGAGGGCTGATTGAGCGGAAAGATCGAGCCGCTCGACAGGATCCCGGCGTTGCCGTAGGAGGTTTCGCTGCCGGGCTCGCGCCGGTCGACGAGGATTACCGACAGGCCGCGCTGCCGCGCGGCATAGGCCGACGACACGCCGACGATGCCGGCGCCAAGCACGACGACATCTGTGTTGCCTCTGGTTTCCGACATCATCCCGACCTCACACCAGCGTCAGCCCGCCATGGACCGGAAATAGCGCGCCGTGATATGGCCTGCTCCCTTCGACAACGGGAACATGACGGCAGCGGCGACCTCGTCCGTTTCGGCCGGCGTGATCATAAAAACCCGCATGCGTCCCTTGCTCAAAAGCCCCCGATGTCGGGGACTATAGGTGCAGCGGATTCAAATGCAAACGACGCGATGCAAATGACGCGCCAATCGCACTTGTCCAACGGTCGGCGCCACGGCAAGGGCATCGCGCCGGCGATTTCGCTCTCGATCAGATGCAGCGCGAGGCTCTCGCCGGCGCAAACATGATAGACGTCGGAGATGGGGCGCCCTATCGAAGGACCACGTTCTTGTCAGGCGTTCGGCGACGGCTCGGCCGCGACGTCAAGAAGCTGCGAGCGCCGCACGCGCTCGCGATGGGCGGTGTAGAGACCGCCGGCGACAATGAAGCTGGCGCCGACGATGGTCCAGCCATCCGGCACCTCGCCGAATACCAGGAAGCCGAGAATGCTGACCCACATCAGTTGCGTGTAGGAGAATGGCGCCAGCACCGACGCGTCGGCGTAACGGAAGGCGAGCACGACGATCCACTGTCCGGCCGTGGAAGCCACGCCGATCAGCATCCCGAACAGGATGTCGTGCCAGCTCGGCGCGACCCACACATACGGCACCATCGCGGTAAGGATCGCGACGCCCGCGATCGACGAATAGGTCATGATGGTCGACGAGTGCTCCTTGCCGCTCATCATGCGCGTCATGATCAGCGTGGCGGCCCAGCACAGCGCCGAGACGATCGGCAGGAAGGCCGCGACGTGAAACGCCGACGTGCCCGGCCGCAGGATGATCAGCACGCCGAACAGGCCGGTCGCGGTCGCCAGCCAGCGGCGCCTGCCGACCTCCTCGGAGAGGAAGATGATCGAAAGCGCGGTGACGAATAGCGGCGAGACAAAGGAGGTTGCGGAAGCTGCCGCGATCGGCAGATAACGCAGCCCGGTGATGAAGAGCAGCGACGAGCCGAGCAGCGCCGCGCCACGGAACAGCTGCAGAGGCGCGCTGCCGGTCCGCAGCGAATAGAGCGCTGTGCCCGGCACCATCGCCGGCATCATGATGATCGCAAACACCAGGAATCTGATCCAGGCGATCTCGACCGACGGCAGCGTCGCCGAGAGATATTTCGAGGTCACATCGGAGCTGCCGAGGAAGACGGTGGAGAGCAGGATCAGCGCGATGCCCTTGAACGGCTGGTCGGCGCGCGCGGGTGCGCGGCGCGCCGCTGGCCTTGCTTCAGCCGATGACAACGGCGCGCCGGCGAACCTTGCAGCTGCGGCTTTGTTCTCAGGCAACGGCAACGATGCACTGTCGAGCCTTGCGGCTGCGGCGGGCGGCGGGGACACGGCAAACTCGGGCAGAAATTTCGAATCGAGGGAGCCTCAACTGACGCCAAAGGGATCGCGGTCGCAACATCCGATTGCGGGATACCGATATGCACCACGCGGGACGCGGTGAAGCCATCCGTCAAGGCGCAGGAGAGGCGTCGGTCTTGCCCGTGATCTTCTCGGACAATCGGGCCGGCCTTTGCGCCGGCGGCCCCTTAAGGGGTGCGGATCATGCGGCTCACAACATCGGCAGACTGCGCGGTTTGGCCCGGCACGGAAACGCGGCATCCAGCGCCGCGATCTCGCTGTCGCCGAGCGTCAGGCTTCCGGCACTCGCATTTTCCGCGGCATGCTCGGTGCTGCCCGCCTTCGGAATCGCAAACACCGTAGTTTCACGGGTCAGGAAGCCCAGCGCAACCTGGCGCGGCGTCGCCCCATGCGCGTCCGCGATCTGCTGCAGGAGCCTGCCTCCCGGGCTTGCGGCAGCGGGGAAATCATTGTGGCCGAACGGCGAATAGGCCACCACGGCGACGCCGTGTTTCGCGCACCAGGGGATCACCGCATGCTCGATCGCGCGCTCTTTCAGGTGATAGAGCACCTGGTTGCAGGCAATCTTGCCTTCCCCGGAAACCCTGACAATCTCGTCGAGATCGCCGGCATCGAAATTGCTGACGCCCCAGGAGCGGATCTTTCCCGCGGCCCTGAGCTCCTCGAATGCGGCCACCGTCTCGGCGAGTGGGTACGAGCCGCGCCAATGCAACAGATAGCAATCGAGCCGGTCGGTCTTCAGCCGTTTCAGCGAACGCTCGCAGGCGATGACGGTGCCGCGGCGCGAGGCGTTGCCGGGCAGCACCTTGGAGACCAGAAACAGCCCGTCGCGTCGGCCTGCGATCGCATCCGCGATGACGAGCTCGGCGTCGCCATACATCTCGGCGGTATCGATATGGGTCATGCCGAGCTCGATGCCGCGGCGTAATGCGGCGACCGCCTGCTTGCGATCGCCGCGATCGAGATACCAGGTGCCCTGCCCGATCACGGAAACGTTCGGACCGCCCTTGCCGAAGGCCTTCGATTTCATGCCCGACCTTGCTTCAGTTTCCCTATTTCAATCCGCTAATGCCGGCGTCGATCAGGCGGTCGAGCCGGCCGCCTGTGGCAAGCCGGAATGCGCGCGGCCGGCCCTCACATTCAACCACGGCGGTCGGTTCGCCGTCAGGCACAATCCCAAAGGTACGATCCAAGGGAATATCGACGATATAAAGGTTGCCTCGGCGTGGAATGAGGCCGTCGATGAGGGAACCGGCGGGATTCCCGCCCCGTTGGGGTCGACCCGTTCGGCCATCACGCCTCCTGCGCCGGGGATTGGGGGCATTGCCGAAGATATCCGGGTCTCGATCAGCTTCGGCGGCGTCTCCAAACATCGTTTTTGTTGATTCTTGGACGGTTCATCTAAGGTTCACAGCCGCCGCACCATAGAGGACCGCGCCAGCCACGTCGATTGGACTTATTCCTCAATGATTTCTGCATTTGTGACCACCATCACGTCGAACCTGTCCGCCGCCTCGTAGACTCATTCAAGAGAGTTCGCTGGGGACAGAGCCATGCCTGCCAAACCTGTGATCGTCGCGCCGGTATCCGGAAGCGTGGCATCCGGCCGCTCTGAAGCGAACAATCAGCCAGCAATATTCACGACGACCGAGTCCGCTCGTCTCAGGCGGGCGGCACGATCACGCTAGTCGATGACGGGGTGTCTTGACCGATGACCATCCACGCTCAATTGGACAGAAACCTGTTCGAGATCGCCATTGTGCAGAAGCGACTGCGCTGGGATTGGTCTGTTCGCGACCGCCGCGGCAAGGTGGTGATGGCGGGCCGCGAGAAGTCGCGTGCGGCCGCGCGATATCACAGCGGGCGGGCGCTGTTTCTGCTGCTGCTGACCACCTGCCCCCGCCTCAAGCCCGCATAGCGGCGATCAGCCTCCTTGCCTAGCCCTCATTGTCGACAGATGCCGGTGCACGATGCGGCAAGCATCCGCTAGTTCGCGGCGGCGAGCGGCGCCACAGCGGCGCTTTCGGCCGTTTGCGCGATCAGCCGCTTCAATTCGGGAATGCAGGAGCCGCAATTGGTGCCGGCCTTGAGCTTGGTGCCGAGTTCGGCGGCGGTGCGTGCGCCCGACGCGATCGCGTCGCAAATGCTGGCACGGCCGACGCCGAAACAGGCGCAGACCACGGGGCCGGTGCTGGCGACCCCTTCGGTCGAGCGGCCGGACAATAGCAGGCGGCGCTGGTCGTCGCCGAGACGCTCGGCCGCAAACAGGCTCTTCACCACATCCCAATCGCCGGCATCATGCGCCGGGCCGACGAACAGGCAGGTCTCGATGCGGTCGCCGGCGAAGGCCGCGGCGCGGTAGACGCCGCCGCCAAAATCCTTGTATTCGGCAACATCATCGCCCGAGCATGAGCGCAGCCAATTGCCCCAGCGCGCAAGGTCGGCGTTGTCGGCGAAGAGATAGGCGTAGCCGCCCACGATCGCCGCCCTCGCCCACCACAGGTTCTGCGGCAGAGCGAGGTGCTGGCGCGACAGCGCGAAGCCGCGGAAGACATATTCGTAAGGCGCGATCGAGGCCGGCGTCACCTTGCTCTCGGGCTGGCCGGAATAGGGATCGGTGAATGGCGCGACCAGCGCGCCGACGCGCGCGGCGGAGGAATTCGCGGCGCTCCAATGGATCGGCGCAAACAGCATGCCGCGCTGCTGACGCGGGCTGACCACGACCTTGAGGATGCACTGGCCGTAATCGGTGGTGACGCGCGCAAAACTGTCGTCGACGACGCCATATCTGTTGGCGTCATCCGGGTGGATCTCGACAAAGGGCTCGGGCAGATGCGCGCCCAGCCGGGGCGACAGGCCGCTGCGGGTCATGGTGTGCCACTGGTCGCGGATGCGGCCGGTGTTGAGCCGCAGCGGCCTGCCCGCGCTGGTCGCGCTCTTCAGCGCCGGAATCTCGGGTGCGACGAAACGGGCCTTGCCGTCGTTGGCGTAGAAGTTTCCCTCCGCGAAGAAGCGCGCCTGCGGCTCGGCATCTTCGCGAAGCGGCCATTGCACTGGCCTCAGCCCGTCGAAGTCGTCATCCGAGAGCGAGGTCAGCGCACCGATGTCGAAATCGCGGCTGCCGTTGTTTTCGAAGGCCGACAGCGCCGCGTGCTCGCGGAACACGTCGGCATCGGATTTGTAGTTGAAGGCGGCGGCGAAGCCGAGGCGTTTTGCGACTTCGCTCAATATCCACCAGTCGGGACGGGCTTCGCCCGGCGCCGGCAGGAAGCAACGTTGACGAGAAATGCGGCGTTCCGAATTGGTTATGGTGCCGGATTTTTCGCCCCAGGCGAGCGCCGGAAGCAGCACATGCGGCCCGGCTTCGACGGTGTCGTTGGAGCGGACATTTTCCGAGACGACAAAGAGCTCGAGCTTCTTCATCGCCTCGCGCGCGAGGTCGGCGTCCGGCAGCGACACCGCCGGATTGGTGCCGATCACCCACAGCGCCTTGATCTCGCCGCGCGCGATTGCCTCGAACATCTGAACCGCCTTCAGCCCCTCATGGGTGGCGATGCGCGGCGCCTTCCAGAAGCGGCGAACGCGGTCGATGTCCGGCGGCGTGAAGCCCATATGCGCGGCCAACTGGTTGGCGAGCCCGCCGACCTCGCGGCCGCCCATCGCGTTGGGCTGGCCGGTCAGCGAGAAGGGTGAAGCGCCGACCTTGCCGATGCGGCCGGTGGCGAGATGGCAATTGAGGATGGCGTTGACCTTGTCGGTGCCCTGCGCCGACTGGTTCACCCCTTGCGAATAGAGCGTGACCACGCGCTCGGTCTCGCGGAACATCTTGAAGAAGCCGGCGACATCGGATTCGGAGAGGCCGGTCGCAAGCGCAGTGGCCGCGGCGCCACCCGCGATCTGCCGCGCCCGCGCCAGCGCCTCCTCGAAGCCCGCCGTGTGCTGCGCGATGTAGTCGGCATCGAGCGCGCCGTTGTCGGCGAGATGCACCAGCAGGCCGGAGAACAGCGCGGTGTCGGTACCGGGCTTCAACCCCAGGAACAGCTCGGCGTCTTCGGCGGTGTCGGTGCGCCGCGGATCGATCACGACCAGGCGCGCACCGCGCTTCTGCCTGTTGGCGAGCATGCGCTGGAACAGGACGGGATGGCACCAGGCGGCATTGGAGCCGACCAGGACCAGCAGGTCCGCCTCGTCGAGATCCTCATAGCAGCCTGGCACGGTGTCGGCGCCGAAGGCGCGGCGATGGCCGGCGACTGAAGACGCCATGCAGAGCCGCGAATTGGTGTCGACATTGGCCGAGCCGATAAAGCCCTTCATCAGCTTGTTGGCGACGTAATAGTCTTCCGTCAGCATCTGGCCGGAGAGATAGAACGCGACCGCGTCGGCGCCATCGCGCGCGATGATGTGCTTCAAGCGATGCGCGACATGGTCGAGCGCATCGCTCCAGGCGACCCGCTCCAGCAAGCCCCTGCAGCGGATCATCGGATAGAGCAGCCGCCCTTCGAGCGCGACGGTCTCGCCGAGCGCCGATCCCTTCGAGCAGAGCCGGCCGAAATTGGCGGGATGTTCGCCATCGCCCGAGATCGCCGCCCCGCCGCTGCCATCGGGCGTCGCCAGCACGCCGCAGCCGACGCCGCAATAGGGGCATGTCGTGCGGGTGGCGCGGAGCGTTGGATCGACGGACGTCATCGGCGTTTCATGCCGCCTTTGCGGCCTGCGTGAGCGAGCGGCCGAACATCATGTCCTTGCGGATGCTTGCGACCGGCCTTCGGTTGCGGATCATTTCGAGATACCAGAGCGCGTCCGCGGTCTCGCCGATCAGCACCGCGCCGACCAGCTTGCCGTCCGCGATCACGAGCTTCTTGTAGGCGCCGCGCTTGAGGTCGCTGAGCAGGATGCTCTCGCTGCCCTCGGCGCCCATGAAATCGCCGGCCGAGAACACGCTGACACCGGACACCTTGAGATTGGTCGCGACCACGCTGCCCTGATAGGCCGCCTCGCGCGCGGCCAGATGCCGCGCCAGCACATTCGCCTGTTCATAGGCCGGCTCGACCAGGCCGTAGCAGATGCCGCGATGCTCGGCGCATTCGCCGAGCGCGAAGATGTTCGAGGCCGAGGTCTGCAGATGATCGTCGACGACCACGCCGCGGTTGACGGCGATGCCCGCTTCCCTGGCCAGCGCGATGTTCGGCCGGATGCCGGCCGCGAACACCACGGCATCCGCTTCGATCTTCCTTCCGTCGGCAAGCTCGACGCCTTCGACATGGCGTTGGCCATAGATGCGCGCGGTATTGGCGTTGAGCAGGACCTTGATGCCCTTGCGCTCGACCAAGGTCTTCAACAAGTCAGCGGCCGGCGCGTCGAGCTGACGCTCCATCAACCGGTCCATCAGGTGCAACAGCGTCACCGGCGTGCCGGCCTTGGCGAGGCCGTAAGCGGCCTCCAGACCGAGCAAGCCGCCGCCGACCACCACGACCGGCCTCCTGCGCGCCGCGAGCGACAGCAAAAGATCGACGTCGCGGCTGTCGCGGAAGGTGTGAACGCCGGAAAGCTCGGCGCCGGGCACATTGAGTCGCAGCGGCGTCGAGCCGGTCGCGAGCACCAGCCGCGAGAACTCGATGCTCTCATCCCCGGCGATCTTCAGCTCATTGCGGCCGACATCGATTTCGGTGGCGCGGCAGCCATATTTCAGGGTGACCCCGCGGTCGCGCCACCAATGGGCCGGCTTCAGCTCGATATCAGGCGAAGCGATCTCGCCCGCGAGCACCGAGGAGAGCAGCACGCGGTTGTAGGCCAGCCGCGGCTCCTCGCCGATCACGGCAATGGCGTAGCGGCCAAGCGAGGTTTTGACGAGCTCGTCGACGAGGCGCGCCGCCGCCATTCCGTTGCCGACGATGACCAGCGGCTCACTCACGGGCCCTCACTCGGCGGCCTCAGGCCGGCCATAGGCCTGCGTGATCATGAAGCCGGAAAGCGTGGCATAGGCCGCACTCCAGGCATCGGCGACATCTGGGGTCCAGTCGGCACCGAGGCCCCTCTCCAGCGTCCAGAGCAACGCAGAGCCGACGACGGGGTAGTGCTCGGCCTTGGCGCCGTAATCGACATGACGCGTCGCCAATGCCGCGGCGGCCGGCAGCACCGATTCGAGATTGGAAAGCCCGTTCACCACGATGGCCAAGGTCGCCATCAGCTTGCGGCGCTGCTCGCCCATGTCGTCGGGGAACATCGCTCTGACGGCGGGCGCGATCTCGAACAGGCGGTCGTAGAACAGCACCGCCGCCTGCTCCGAGATCGGCGCGACCTTGGCGAAACTTTGCTGAACGAGCTTGATCTGGTCCGGTGTCATGTCTGTCAGCTCCTTTCCACTTCGTCATGCGCGGGCTTGACCCGCCTGCGGGGCCCAAGCCTTTTCGGCGAGGCGCAGGCCCGCGCATCCATCGCAAAAAAGAGTCTCTGCGCTTTCGATGGACTGCCGGGTCGAGCCCGGCAATGACGAGAGCGCAAAGACGTCAGACGCGCGCCTCGGCCAGGCTCGATGCGCCCGATGTCTCCGGGCCCTTGCGCAGGTAGAACCACCAGGTCATGGCGAGACAGATCGCGTAGAAGGCGAGATAGATGATCAGCGCAAGCTGCGGCCCGCCGGTCACCGCGATCGACTTGCCGAAGCCGAGCGGGATCAGGAAGCCGCCGACCGCGCCGACCGCGCCGATGAAACCGACCGCCGCACCCGATTCGATCGAAGCGGCCTTCAGCGCCAGCGCCCGCGCCGCCTCGCCCTTGCCGCGCGCCTTGCGCAGGTTCTCCTCGCGGAAGATCGAGGGGATCATGCGGTAGGTCGAGCCGTTGCCGAAGCCGGTGGTGGCGAACAGGATCAGGAAGCTCGCCAGGAAGCCGGTGAAGTCCTTGATGCCGACAAAGTAGAGCACGCCGATGGTCGCCGCCGCCATCGCGATGAAATTCCAGAAGGTGACGATGGCGCCGCCGATCTTGTCGGCGAGCAGGCCGCCGAACGGGCGCGCGACCGAGCCGACCAGCGGCCCAAGGAAGGCGATGGTGATGGTGATCGCCGGGAACTGGGTCTTGATCAGCAGCGGAAACGCCGCGGAATAGCCGATGAAGGAGCCGAAGGTCCCGACATAGATGTAGGCCATGATCCAGGTGTGCTTGCGCTTGACGATGGCGAGCTGGTTTGCGATCGACGACTTCGCGCTGGTGAGATTGTTCATGAAGAACACCGCGCCGAACACCGCGATCGCGATCGGCAGCACCCACATCAAGCCCGCATTCTGCAGATAGACGCCGCCGACCGGCGTGGCCTGGTACAGGTTGATCAGCCCGACCCCCATCAGGATGGGGGTCAGCAGCTGCACGGTGGAGACGCCGATATTGCCGCCGGCGGCGTTGAGGCCGAGCGCCCAGCCCTTCATGCGGTCGGGATAGAAGAAGGAGATGTTGGCCATCGAGGAGGCGAAGTTGCCGCCGCCGAGCCCGGCAAAGGACGCCACCAGCAGCATCAGCCAGAACGGCGTCTCGGGGTGACTGACGAAATAAGCCAGGCACAGCGTCGGAACGAACAGCACCCCGGCCGAGAAGATGGTCCAGTTGCGGCCGCCGAAGGTCGTCACTGCGAACGTATAGGGAAAGCGCATCAGGGAGCCGATCAGGCCCGGCAGCGCCACCAGTTCGAACAATTGGTCGGTCGCGTAGTGGAAGCCGGCCTGCGGCAGCTTGGTTGCCACGATCGACCAGATCGCCCAGACCGAAAACCCGATATGCTCGGCGACGATCGACCAGATCAGGTTGCGGCGGGCGATGAACTTGCCCCTGGATTCCCAGAACTTCTCATTCTCGGGATCCCAGTCCGAAATCCAGGTCGGGGTTGGCTCGCTCATGGAAGAGGTCCTTTCAGTCGCTGGCAATATCCGTCGCGGGCATGGAGGCGCGCTCTGGGAAGGGCCAGTCGGGCGGTCACAAAATGCGGATGATCGGGTTTCAAAGGACGGCGTCGATGGCGTCGACAAGACCTATTCAAGCTTCATGCCAAGCCACCAAGACGAAAAAAGCGCCTTCTTATAATAGGTTGGTGATCGTGCCTGAATTTTCTGCAGAGCGGATTCGCATTCAAAATTTGCGATTCGCTCATTTCTTGTGCGCCGCACAAGAAATGAGCGAAGTGATTAAAAGATGATCGGCCCAGCGGGGAAGCGCGGGGAAGCGGACGGCTCGCTCGCTGGCAATCGCGAGCAGCGAGCCAATGATGAGGTGCG
>JAFAUV010000285.1 GCA_019243075.1 Bradyrhizobium sp. | reverse complement strand
AAGCGCGGTGAGCAGGCCGTAGACGAGCGACAGCGCGAGCTCGGTCGGATGAATTGCCGGCAGCACCGGCAGCGGCAATAATTTGCCGAACAATCCGACGACGACAAAGGGCAGCGCCGCGCCCGCGGCTAGTCCGATTGCCGAGCCGAGGGCGGCCAGCACGATCACCTGGGTCAGATAAATCGCGAACACATCGCCGCCGGTTGCGCCGAGCGCCTTCAACGCCGCAATGACGTCGAGGCGGCGATCGATATGGCTTTTGACGGCATTGGCGACGCCGACGCCCCCGACCAGCAGCGCGGCGAGGCCGACGAGGGTCAGGAATTGCGTGAAACGATCGATGTTGCGTTCGAGCTGCGGCGAGGCGTTGGAGCGACTGCGTATTTCCCAGCCGGCTTGCGGTTCGGCGGCGCGGGCATCCTCCATCAATGCATTGACCGCGCGCTCGTCGGAGGCGTTGTCGGGAAGTTTGACGCGATAATTCCAGCGCACGAGGCTGCCCGGCTGGATCAATCCGGTTGCGTGCAGGGCGTCGTAGCTGACGAGAAACCGAGGGCCGAAGCCGACCCCGACGCCGAGCTTGTCGGGCTCGGCTTCGACCGCGCTCCTGATCTGGAAGCGGGCATCCCCGACACTGACGACATCGCCGATCTTCAGCTCGAGCCGCGCGAGCAGGGTCGGATCGGCCGCCGCGCCAAACACGCCTTCGCGCTCGCTGAGGAGTTCATTGACCGGGAGTGCCGGATCGAGCGTCAGCTCGCCGATCGACGGATAGGTGCCGTCGACCGCCTTCATCTCGACCAGCGCCAGCTTGCCGTCGGCCGCGCGGGCCATGCCGCGCATGGTGCCGACGACCGAGACCTCGCCACGCGAGCGCAGGAAAGCGAGCTCGTCCGGCTTGGCCTCGCGCTGGAACAGCAGGAAGGCGACATCGCCCCCGAGCAGATTGCGTCCCTCGCGCGCCATGCCTTCGCCGAGGCTCGCCGCGACCGAGCCGACGCCGGCAATTGCCATCACGCCGAGCGCGATGCAGGCGACGAAGACGTGGAAGCCGCGCAAGCCGCCGCGCAATTCTCGCAAGGCATAGCGCAGGCTGAGCGAGAGCGCGCGGCTATGGCGCGCGGGCTGTTCGGCAAGGCGGCCCGCGCTTTCAGAGGCGATGCTCATGAAGCGGCGAGGCGACGATCGGCCGCCGCGTCGATGCGCCCCGAACGCAGCCGCACCACGCGATCGCAGCGCCCGGCGAGCGAAGCGTCGTGGGTTACCAGGACCAGCGTCATGCCGCGGTCGGCATGTTTGGCGAAGAGGAGATCGATGATCTGTTTTCCCGTCGCTTCGTCGAGATTGCCGGTCGGCTCGTCGGCGACGAGAATGGCAGGATCCGGCGCCAGCGCCCGGGCCAGTGCCACGCGCTGCTGCTCGCCGCCGGAGAGCTGCGTCGGATAATGGTGCAGCCGCTCGCCGAGACCGACCGAGCTCAATTCCTGCGCGGCGCGTTTGGCTGCATCGGGCTCGCCTGCGAGCTCGAGCGGCACCGCGACATTCTCCAGCGCCGTCATGGTCGGGATCAGGTGAAACGACTGGAAGACGATGCCGACCTGCCGGCCGCGGAAGCGCGCAAGCGCGTCCTCGTCGAGGGCATTGAAAGGCGTGCCATTGACCACCACCTCTCCGCTGTCAGGACGTTCAAGACCCGCCATCACCATCAGCAGCGTGGATTTTCCGGAACCCGAAGGGCCGATCAGGCCGATGGCTTCGCCGCAGCCGACGCGAAGGCTGATGTCTTTGAGGATATGAACACGCGCGGCACCGCTGCCCAACGATAGATTGACATTGGAGATGGCAATGCTGTCCGGAGCTGCGCCGGAGAGCGAAGGAGATTCGATGAGGCTGTCCATGGCTCGGTCATATGGCACTTTCGCTTCTCTGGTCGAGAGGCGGCGAAGCGCGTTTGCGCACATCCTTGTGTTGACGGTCGGCCTGGCCATGGCAGGAGGCGCTCGAGCCGAAGGGCCGGCCGGCAATGAGGCAAAGCCCATCAGGATGGTCGTGCTCGGCGATTCCCTGTCGGCAGGGCTTGGACTTTCGGCTAACGACGCGTTCCCGGCTAGGCTCCAAAAGGCTTTGAAGGACAAAGGGATAAATGTTGCCATGACCAATGCGGGGGTATCCGGTGATACCGCTTCCGGCGGCCGCGACCGGCTCGACTGGTCGGTGCCCGAGGGAACGGAGGCGGTCATTGTCGAGCTCGGCGCCAACGATGCGCTGCGCGGCACCGACCCGGCCGTGACGCGGGCCGCGCTTTCGGACATTTTGACGTGGCTGAAGGCGCGTAACATTGCCGTCATGTTGTGCGGCATGCTGGCGCCGCCAAATTACGGCCGCGACTATGCGGAGCGTTTCAACACGATCTATCCGGATCTCGCAAAATCCTTCGGCGTGCCGCTTTATCCGTTCTTCCTTGACGGCGTTGCCGCCGATGCCAAGCTCAACCAGGCCGATGGCATTCACCCGACGTCGCAAGGCGTCGACATCATCGTGCAGAAGATGATGCCCAGGGTGGAGGCATTCCTCGGCCCGCTAATAGGGCAACATCCCTGAAAAAGAGGCAGCGATAACCTTACCCGCCGGTTTACTTGAGGAGGTTTCCCACCCGCCAACGCCACACGCTTCGCAGAGTCACATAACTCGGGTAGAAATTAGCCACCGGTGATTCGTCACCGGGAATTGTTTAGGGGTTTGCGCTACGATTCGTAGCGTCAGACCCAAGCATCGGGAGTCTCAACGATGCCGCGTTTGTTTACTGGACTGGAAATCCCGGCCGATATCGGCCATACGCTTTCCAGCTTGCGGGGTGGCCTTCCTGGCGCCCGCTGGATCGATCCCGAAAATTATCACGTCACCTTGCGCTTCATTGGCGATATCGACGGCGTCTCCGCCAACGAGATCGCGTCGATGCTGTTTCGGGTGAACCGCAAACCGTTCGAAGTGAAGCTGCAGGGCCTCACCAGCTTCGGTGGCAAGAAGCCGCGCGCGGTGGTCGCTGCCATCGAGCCCAGCAAGCCGTTGATCGAGCTGCAGGCGGAGCTGGAGCGGATGATGCAGCGGATCGGGCTCGATCCGGAGGGCCGCAAGTTCACGCCGCATGTGACGCTGGCCCGGCTCCATGATGCATCGAGCCGGGATGTGGCCGATTACCTCTCGGTGCGCGGCTATTTCCCGAGCCGCGTCTTCACCGCCGAGCGCTTCGTGCTGTTCTCCTCCCGTGCATCCACCGGTGGCGGACCCTATGTGGTCGAGGATTCCTACGCGCTGAGTGCGTAGCGCCTTCTCTCCACGCGTGCGTCGGGTCGGCGGATAGAAGCCCTCACCCGCCTCTCCCCATCAGAATGTTAGAACGGGGAAGGCAGAAGACGCATGCCCGCCTGTCCCAATTCACCGCTTGCAATTTCCGCACGTTTCAGGCCGTAAGGGGCATGCTGTCCACCCCCGAAAGCTCCTTCCCCAGCCAGTATCAGGCCCTGATTTCCTCCGGTGCCATCGAGCCGGACGCAGCACAGGCCGAAGTCGCGAATGCCTTTGCAGACCTGGAGCGGCGGCTTGCCGACTACAAGCCGTCCCGCAAGAACGGCCTGCTCGGCCGGCTGTTCGCCGACAAGAATGGCGGGCCGCGCGGGCTTTACGTACACGGCGAAGTCGGCCGCGGCAAAACCATGCTGATGGACCTGTTTTTCCAGGCGAGTTCCGTCGCGCATAAGCGCCGCGCCCATTTCCACGAATTCATGGCCGACGTGCATGAGCGCATCCATGCCTATCGGCAGCAGATCTCCCTCGGCCAGCTTGCCGATGGGGACGTGATCGCGCTGACCGCGCAGGCGATCTTCGATGAGGCGTGGCTGCTCTGCTTCGACGAATTCCATGTCACCGACATCGCGGACGCGATGATCCTCGGTCGTCTGTTCGCAAAACTGTTCGACCTCGGCACCGTCGTGGTCGCAACGTCCAATGTCGCACCGGAGGACCTCTACAAGGGCGGGCTGAACCGCGCGCTGTTCCTGCCCTTCATTGCGCAAATCTCCGAGCACATGAACGTGATGCGGCTCGATGCCCGCACCGATTTCCGGCTGGAGAAACTCGCCGGCGTGAAAATGTGGCTGGTGCCTGCCGATGCCGCGGCCTCGAACGCGCTGGACAAGGCCTGGGCCAAGCTGACAGGCAAGGCGCCGTGCAAGCCGCGCGATATATCGATCAAGGGCCGCATCTTGCATGTGCCGTGC
Organism: Bradyrhizobium sp.; assembly: GCA_019243075.1. Classification (GTDB taxonomy): domain Bacteria; phylum Pseudomonadota; class Alphaproteobacteria; order Rhizobiales; family Xanthobacteraceae; genus Bradyrhizobium. The sequence continues at coordinate 2,895 of JAFAUV010000285.1, read as the reverse complement.
TCCTCGCACGGCGTGGCGCGGTTTTCATTCGCCGATCTCTGCGAAAGGCCGCTGGCGGCATCCGACTATCTGCGGCTGGCGCGCGACTACCACACCATCCTGGTCGACCGGGTCCCGGTCATGAACTATTCGCAGCGCAACGCCGCCAAGCGCTTCATCACCCTGATTGATACGCTTTATGACAATGCCGTGAAGCTGATGGCGTCGGCCGAGTCCGATCCGCTGTCGCTGTATCTGGCGACCGAGGGCAACGAGGCCAATGAGTTCAAGCGGACATCGTCTCGTTTGATTGAAATGAGCTCAGAGTCCTATCTCGGGCTGCCCCACGGGCATAAGGATTCCTCCGCCAGCGGCTCTACCACCGGGTTGGTGGAGACATAGCCCCGTGGTTGCGGGCGAGCGATTTGCGCGGAACGCTCCGCGCACAGGGTCCGCGACGCACGCCGGTCCCACTCGTAATGACAATAGGGCGGGACCGGGCGCGCGCTCCCGGACCGACCGCCGCCCGCCAAATGAGCATGGCCCGGCTTGAACGGGGCGGTCTAAAGCGATAACCAGCCTGTCAGCTTCCCCACCCCTCCCGTTCGGGTTCAAAGGACAGATTTCCCATGGCGCGCGACAAGATTGCTTTGATTGGCTCCGGTCAGATCGGCGGAACGCTGGCACACCTCATCGGCTTGAAGGAGCTCGGGGATGTCGTGATGTTCGACATCGCCGAGGGCATCCCGCAGGGCAAATCGCTTGACATTGCCCAGTCCTCGCCGGTCGACGGTTTCGACGCGCATCTCACCGGCACCAACTCCTACGAGGCGCTCGACAATGCGCAGGTCTGCATCGTCACCGCCGGCGTGCCGCGCAAGCCCGGCATGAGCCGCGACGATCTTCTCTCGATCAACCTCAAGGTCATGGAGCAGGTCGGCGCCGGCATCAAAAAATATGCGCCCGACGCTTTCGTCATCTGCATCACCAACCCGCTCGATGCGATGGTCTGGGCGCTGCAGAAGGCTTCCGGCCTGCCGCACAAGAAGGTGGTGGGCATGGCGGGCGTGCTTGATTCCTCGCGCTTCCGCTATTTCCTCGCCGACGAGTTCAATGTCTCGGTCGAGGACGTCACGGCCTTCGTGCTCGGTGGCCATGGCGATACCATGGTGCCGCTGGTGCGCTACTCTACCGTCGCAGGCATTCCGCTGCCGGATCTCGTCAAGATGGGTTGGACCTCGCAGGCGCGCATCGACGAGATCGTCGACCGCACCCGCAATGGCGGCGCCGAGATCGTCAACCTCCTGAAGACCGGCTCGGCGTTCTATGCGCCGGCGGCTTCCGCGGTCGCCATGGCCGAGAGCTATCTGAAGGACAAAAAGCGCGTGCTGCCCTGCGCCGCCTATCTCAACGGCGAGTACAGCGTGAAGGACATGTATGTCGGCGTGCCCGTCGTGATCGGCGGCAAGGGCGTCGAGCGCATCGTCGAGATCGAGCTGGGCGGCAAGGACCGCGAGGCCTTTGACAAGTCGGTCGGGGCCGTTCAGGGCCTGGTCGACGCCTGCAAGAAGATCGCGCCGGACCTGCTCGGTCGCTAAGCTGAGGGGCCGAGGCAGGCTTCACGCGCGTCTCGGCCCTTGTACTGGTCTGGTATAGTTATACCAGGTGGAAATCGGGATGAATCGTGAAAATTCATTGCCGGGTGGGGTTTGGGGAGCGTCCAGATGAATATCCATGAATATCAGGCCAAAGCGGTCCTTTCCCAGTTCGGGGTGCCGATCTCCAAGGGCGTCCCCGTGCTGGCGGCGTCCGAGGCCGAGGCCGCCGCCAGGCAGCTGCCGGGACCGATCTGGGTGGTGAAAAGCCAGATCCACGCCGGCGGCCGCGGCAAGGGCAAGTTCAAGGAGGCCTCCGCCGGCGACAAGGGCGGCGTCCGCATCGCCAAGTCTCCCGCCGAGGTCGTCGAATATGCCAAGCAGATGCTCGGCGCCACGCTGGTCACGGTCCAGACTGGACCGCAGGGCAAGCAGGTCAACCGCCTCTACATCGAGGACGGCTCCGACATCGACAAGGAGTTTTACCTCTCGCTGCTGGTCAACCGCGAAACCAGCGAGGTGTCGTTCGTGGTGTCCACCGAAGGCGGGGTGAACATCGAGGATGTCGCGCACGACACGCCCGAGAAGATCGTCTCCTTCTCCGTCGATCCCGCGACCGGCATCATGAGCCACCATGGCCGTGCGGTAGCGAAGGCTCTGAACCTCTCCGGCGATCTCGCCAAGCAGGCCGAGAGGCTGACGGCGCAGCTCTATAGCGCCTTCGTCGCCAAGGACATGGCGATGCTCGAGATCAACCCGCTGGTCGTTACCAGGCAGGGCCAGCTCCGGGTGCTGGACGCGAAGGTGTCGTTCGACGACAACGCCATGTTCCGCCATCCCGAGGTGGCCGCGCTCCGCGACGAGACCGAGGAGGACGCCAAGGAAATCGAGGCTTCGAAATACGACCTCAACTATGTCGCGCTCGACGGCACCATCGGCTGCATGGTCAATGGCGCCGGCCTCGCCATGGCGACCATGGACATCATCAAGCTCTACGGCATGGAGCCTGCGAATTTCCTCGATGTAGGCGGCAGCGCCAGCAAGGAAAAGGTCGCGGCCGCGTTCAAGATCATCACCGCCGATCCGAACGTGAAGGGCATCCTGGTCAACATTTTCGGCGGCATTATGAAGTGCGACGTGATCGCCGAGGGCGTGGTCGCCGCGGTGAAGGAGGTCGGGCTCAAGGTGCCGCTGGTGGTGCGTCTGGAAGGCACCAACGTCGATCTCGGCAAGAAGATCCTCGCCGACTCCGGCCTTCCGCTCATCACTGCCGACGGGATGTGGGACGCGGCACAGAAAGTCGTCGCCGCGGCGAACCAGG
>JAFAUV010000103.1 GCA_019243075.1 Bradyrhizobium sp. | reverse complement strand
CGCATTTCCGATGCTGACCGGCACGCTGGTCACGGCAGCCGGCTTCCTGCCGATCGGCTTTGCCAATTCGGCCGTCGGCGAATATGCCGGCGGCATCTTCTGGATCGTCGCCATCGCGCTGGTCGCGTCCTGGTTCGTGGCCGTGATCTTCACGCCCTATATCGGCGTCAAGCTCTTGCCCAACGTCGTCGTGCATCAAAATCATGATCCCCACGCGATTTACGACACCCGCATCTACCGGGCGCTGCGCAGCGTCATCCAATGGTGCGTCGATCACCGGGTCAAGACGGTGCTCGCCACCGTCGGCATCTTCATCGCCTCGGTCGCCGCGTTCGGCCATGTGCAGCAGCAATTCTTCCCGCTCTCGGAGCGGCCCGAACTGTTCCTGCAGTTGCGGCTGCCGGAAGGTACCGCCTTCAACGTCACCGAGAAGGCGGTGAAGGAGGCCGAAACGCTTTTGAAGGATGACAAGGATATCGGCACCTACACCGCCTATGTCGGGCAGGGCTCCCCGCGCTTCTGGCTTGGCCTCAACCCGCAGCTTCCGAACGAGGCCTTTGCCGAAATCGTGATTGTTGCGAAGGACGTCGAGGCGCGCGAGCGCGTCAAGGCGAAAATCGAGAACGCGGTCGCCAATGGCGCGTTGACCGAAGCACGGGTGCGCGTCGATCGCTTCAACTTCGGTCCGCCGGTCGGTTTCCCCGTGCAGTTCCGCGTGATCGGACCCGACACCAAGAAGGTGCGCGAGATCGCCTACCAGGTTCGCGACATCATGAAGCAGAACCCGAACGTCACCGAGCCCCAGCTCGACTGGAACGAGCAATCGCCCTATCTGAAGCTGGTCGTCGACCAGGACCGCGCCCGCGCGCTCGGGCTGACGCCGCAGGACGTTTCCCAGTCGCTCGCCATGCTGATCTCGGGCGTCCAGGTGACGACGATCCGCGACGGCATCGAGAAGGTCGGCGTGATCGCGCGCGCGGTGCCGTCCGAGCGGCTCGATCTCGCCCATGTCGGCGATCTCACCATCACCTCGAAGAACGGCGTCGCCGTGCCGCTGCAGCAGATCGCCAAAGTCGAATACTCCCACGAGGAGCCGATCCTGTGGCGGCGCAACCGCGACATGGCCATCACCGTGCGTTCCGACGTCAAGGACGGCGTGCAGGCCCCCGATGTCACCAACCAGATCTGGCCGAAGCTGGCCGAGATCCGCGACCACCTGGAGCCGGCCTACCGGATCGAGCCGGGCGGCGCCTTCGAGGAATCGGTCAAGGGCAATGCCTCGATCTTCGTGCTGTTCCCGGTGATGGTGATCGTGATGCTGACGCTGCTGATGATCCAGCTCCAGAACTTCTCGCGGCTACTGCTGGTGTTCCTGACCGCGCCGCTCGGCATCGTCGGGGCCTCGCTGGGCCTGAACGTCGCGAACCAGCCATTCGGCTTCGTGGCGCTGCTCGGGCTGATAGCGCTCGCCGGCATGATCATGCGCAACACCGTGATCCTGGTCGATCAGATCGAGACCGACGTTGCTCATGGCCTGACGCGGAAAGAGGCCATCGTGGAGGCGACCGTCCGGCGCGCCCGGCCGGTGGTCCTGACCGCGGCCGCCGCGATCCTTGCCATGATCCCGCTGTCGCGCTCGGCGTTCTGGGGTCCGATGGCGATCACGATCATGGGCGGCCTGTTCGTTGCAACCTTCCTGACCTTGCTGTATCTGCCCGGCCTCTACGCCCTTTGGTTCCGCAAGAGCCTGGAAGAGAGCGGCACGAACGCGCCGGCCGATCTCGCGCCGCAACATTACGGTCCTGTAAAGCCAGCATTTCCGCTTGCCGAAGCGGCGGAATAATTGAACATTGAGTACGCCGATGACACTGCTTTCTGAACATATCGAGCCGGATACGCGGGAGCGGATTCTCGTGGTGGCGGAGCGTTTGTTCCGGCAGATCGGCTACCAGAAGACCACGGTGGCCGACATTGCCAAGGAACTGCGGATGTCGCCCGCCAATGTCTATCGCTTCTTCGATTCGAAGAAGGCGATCCACGA
>JAFAUV010000454.1 GCA_019243075.1 Bradyrhizobium sp. | reverse complement strand
AGGAAGCCGGCGCCGTCGGCCCGCTGCCGGTGTTCACGCTGGGCGCGGACGAGGCGATCGCCAGCGGGCTGCGCCGCGCCGGACTTAAAACCATCGGCGACGTCGCCTCGCGTGCGCGCCATGAGCTCACCGCGCGGTTCGGGGCGGCCTTCACGAGGCGGCTCGAGCAGGCGCTGGGACAGGGCGATGCCCCGATCTGTCCGCGCAAACCGCTGCCGGATTACATCGTCGAGCAGCGCTTTGCCGAGCCGGTTGCGACCGAAACCGTGATCTCGGCGACGCTGTCGCGGCTCGCGGTGACGCTGGTGGCCTCGATGGAGAAGCAGGGCAAGGGCGCGCGGCGGCTTGAGGCGGCTTTCTTCCGCACCGATGGCGTGGTGCGCACGCTTGCCGTCGACACCGGACAGGCGGTGACGCGGGGCAGCGTGATCGACCGCCTGTTCCGCGAGCGGCTGGATAGTTTGAGCGATCCCCTCGACCCCGGTTTCGGGTTCGATCTCATCCGCCTCGCGGCCAGCCGCGCCGAAATCGTGGTGCAGCAGCAGCGCGATCTCGATAGCCACGTTCGTGACAATGACGAACTGGCGGCCCTGGTCGACCGCATCGCCGCGCGGATCGGAGGCAAGCGCGTGGTCGTGCATCTGCCGCAGGACACGCATATCCCGGAGCGCGCGGCGCTGGCTGCACCGGCGCAGCAGCATCTCTCCGCCGCCACGGCGGCCAGCTGGCCGGCACGGGCGGCAAGTGAGCCGCCGCTGCGCCCGCTCAGGCTGTTCGACAAGCCCGAGCCGATCAAGGTGCCGCTCGCGATGGTCCCCGATGGTCCGCCGCATCAATTCACCTGGCGGCGTGCGCTACATGCGGTGGTGCGGGTCGAAGGACCCGAGCGCATCGCCATGGAATGGTGGCGGCAGGGCGGCAAGGTGCTGACGCGCGATTATTTCCGCATCGAGGATGCCGAAGGTCTGCGCTTCTGGATTTTCCGCGACGGGCTCTATGAGGGCGAGCTGAAAGACGAGGAGGGCAGGCCCGTCCCCGCCAACTGGTTCGTGCACGGGCTGTTCGCATGATAGAATATGCCGAAATCGGCATCACGACGAACTTCTCCTTCCTGCGCGGCGGGTCGCATCCGCAGGATTATGTGCATCAGGCGAGTGAACTGCGTCTCTCGGCAATCGGCATCGCCGATCACAACACGCTCGCCGGCATCGTGCGCGCCCATAGCGAGCTGGAAAACCCGGAAATCAGGCACAGGCCAAAGCTGCTGATCGGTGCGCGCATCGTCTTCATCGACGGCACGCCGGACATCCTCGTCTATCCGCGCGACCGCGCGGCTTACGGCCGGCTCTGCCAATTGCTCACCCGCGGCAAGCTCGGCGACGGCACGGAGAAGGGCGAATGTCTCCTGAAATTCTCCGATCTCCTGGAATTTGCCGAAGGCCAGCTTCTGGTCCTGGCCCTGCCGCACCGGTTCGAGGCCGCCGCCGTGGTCGATATCCTGGAACGGTTGAAGCACGGCGGCGCCGATGGCATCTGGCTCGCGGCCAGCCTGCTCTATCGCGGCGACGACCGCAGGCGGCTTGCGCAGTTGCATCGCCTCTCGCTGTCGGCCCAGGTGCCGCTCATCGCCACCAATGAGGTGCTGTATCACCATCCCGCACGCCGGCCGCTGCAGGATGTGCTCACCTGCATCAGAGAGAAAACCACGATCGAGGCGATCGGCACCAGGCTTGAAGCCAATGCCGAGCGGCATCTGAAGGACGCTTCCGAGATGGCGCGGCTGTTCCGAGATTTTCCCGGGGCGATGGCCGAGACCATGCGGTTTGCCAGCCGCATCAATTTCTCGCTCGATCAGTTGAAATACCAATATCCGGACGAGCCGGTGCCGCCGGGCAAGACCGCGCAGCGGCATCTTGAAGACCTGACCTGGGCGGGCGTTGAAAAGTATTTTCCCGGCGGCGCCAGCGAAAAGCTCGAGGCCACCCTGCGCAAGGAACTCGCCCTGATCGAAGAATTGAAATACGCCCATTATTTTCTCACCGTGCACGACATCGTTCACTACGCGCGAAGCCAGGGCATTTTGTGCCAGGGTCGGGGATCGGCGGCGAATTCGGCCGTATGCTATGTGCTCGGCGTCACTTCCGTCGATCCGACCAAGGTCGATCTGTTGTTCGAGCGTTTCATCTCCAAGGAGCGGCTGGAGCCGCCCGATATCGACGTCGATTTCGAGCATTCGCGGCGCGAGGAGGTGATGCAATATGTCTATCGCCGCTATGGCCGCCATCGTGCGGCGGTCATCGCCACCGTCATCCATTACCGCCCGCGCAGCGCGATCCGCGACGTCGGCAAGGCGCTCGGCCTGACCGAGGATGTCACCGCAGCACTTGCCGATACGGTGTGGGGAAGCTGGGGCGACGGCCTTTCCGAGATGCAGGTGAAACAGGCAGGCTTCGATCCCCACAATGCAATGGTCGTGCGCGCCGTCGATCTCGCCACCGAGCTGGTCGAGTTCCCGCGGCATCTGTCGCAGCATGTCGGCGGCTATGTGCTCACCCAAGACCGGCTCGACACCTATGTGCCGATCGGCAATGCCGCGATGGCCGACCGCACCTTCATCGAATGGGACAAGGACGATGTCGACGCGCTGCACATGATGAAGGTCGACGTGCTGGCGCTGGGCATGCTGACCTGCATCCGCAAATGCTTTGACCTGATCGCGCTTCACAAGGGGAGACGCTACGAACTGGCCGACATCAAATCTGAGGACGACGACGAAGTTTACCAGATGCTGCAGAGGGGCGAGTCCCTCGGCGTTTTCCAGGTCGAGAGCCGCGCGCAGATGAACATGCTGCCGCGCTTGAGGCCGCGCACCTTCTACGATCTCGTCATCGAGGTGGCGATCGTGCGGCCCGGGCCGATCCAGGGCGATATGGTGCATCCATATCTGAAACGCCGGAAAATGGATCCCGAGAAGATCGAATATCCGTATCCGAAGGGCGGCAACAAGGACGAGCTTCGAAATGTCCTGCACAAGACGCTCGGCGTGCCGCTGTTCCAGGAACAGGCAATGCGGATTGCGATCGAGGCGGCAAAGTTTACGCCGGAAGAAGCCAATGGGTTGCGCCGCTCGATGGCGACATTCCGCAATCTCGGCACCATCGGCAAGTTCGGCGACAAGATGGTCGGCAACATGATCGCGCGCGGCTACGAGGCGGCCTTCGCCAAAAGCTGTTTCGACCAGATCAAGGGGTTTGGCTCCTACGGCTTCCCGGAAAGCCATGCCGCGAGTTTCGCGCAGCTTGTCTACATCTCGTCATGGCTGAAATACCATCATCCCGACGCGTTCTGCTGCGGGCTTCTCAACTCGCAGCCGATGGGATTTTATGCCCCCGCCCAGATCGTCGGCGATGCCCGCAAGAACGGCGTCGAAGTGCGCGGGGTCGACGTGTCCTACAGCTTTGCGCAGAACACGCTGGAGGCGGGAAGCGGTAAATATTGCGCCGTGCGGCTCGGCTTCCGCCAGATCGACGGCTTTTCCTGGAAAGATGCGGATGAGGAGCGGCTGAAGCGGCACCAGGCGTCGTTGCGCGATGCTGCCTCCACATCGCCATTCCGGGATGCGTCTGTCGTGGAGCTATTCCCGCAAGCTCGCTTCACCTCTCCCTATGGGGGAGGTGAGGAAGCGGCGATGCCGTCAACCGAGGATGCCCGCCTCGACGACTGGGCCGAGCGCATCATCGCCGCCCGCAACCGCCGGTCCTTCACCTCGCTGGAGGACTTCGCCCGCGACACGGCCTTGCCGAAGCGCGCGCTGATCCTGCTCGCGGATGCCGATGCGTTCCGCTCGCTCGGTCTCGACCGCCGCGAGGCGCTGTGGGCAGTGCGGCGGCTGCCCGACGACGTGCCGCTGCCGCTGTTCGAGGCCGCGACGGCGCGCGAGCAGCCGGACGAAAATGCCAAACCGCTTCCGCTGATGCCGCTGCCCGAGCAGGTCGTCGCCGACTACCAGACCATCCGCCTGTCGCTGAAGGGCCATCCGATGCAATTCCTGCGATCGATGTTTGCCGGAGAACGCGTGGTGCCGTGCCGCGACATCTGTCATCGCCACGACCGGCTCTCGGTGCGCTGCGCCGGCGTGGTGCTGGTGCGGCAGCGGCCGGGCAGCGCCAAGGGCGTGGTGTTCATGACGCTGGAGGACGAGACCGGTATCGCCAATATCGTGGTGTGGCCGAAGGTGATGGAGAAATACCGCAAGGAGGTGATGGGCGCGCGCCTGATCCTGATCGAGGGATATATCCAGAGTAGCCCCGAGGAGGTGACCCATCTGGTGGCGCAACGCATGTTCGACCGCTCGCACGATCTGCTGGGGCTTGCCAGCGACGCGCTCCGCAAGGAGCCCGCGCCGATAGGTCCTGGGCCGGCCGAGCCGCTCAACGACGACCGCCGCGACCATCCTGAAAACCCCGCGCAAAAAATTCGCCACCCCCGCAACGTGCGGGTGCTGCCGCCGTCAAGGGATTTTCATTGACCGGGCCCCTCCTTGCGCGCCAGCGACGGGCCGAACGCGCGGGTCCAATGACAGGCTCCGCGGAGCGATCCAGACTGTTGCAGTCAGGCGTCGTCACGCCGCCATCGTGACCACCGGATTCATCAGCGCCGCCCGTCGAAGCGCGTCCGGGTCCCGCTCGCCGCTGCCGGCACAGGCTAGGATGTTCTTGGCGATCGCCGTCCGATTGTAGGATGTCCGCAGATTGGACGGCAGTGATTGTATCACCTCATCCAGGACTTTTCCGAGCAGCGAGAGCTCTTCGGGATCGTAGACAGCGCCTTCGTTGCTCAACATTTGCCTTTTTTCCCCTTTGTCTTGCCGTCTTGTATTGCCGTCGCGCTGTCTCTTAATGTTTGTTCAGCCATTTGTTCCTGTTAGGGCAAAAACAAGACCGTCCACGCAGCGACCGTTGGCGGAAGCTGGGCAGCGTTCTCGCGGTATCAGGCTGACGCCGCGCGGGTTTTCGCAAGGCCCGCGTCCTCCCGTCATCTCGCGCGATGGCGACGCCGCCCGGGGGGTGACGTTAAGTCCGCGCGTGGGGTGTCCTGGTCCGGTCTTTCGCCGGCCACTGCTCGGAAATCTCAGGTAGCAGCCGCTCCTTGCCGCTCATCCGCTCGACGCTCAGGGCATAGACGGTGATCGCATCGAGGCGCGGGAAAAAATTCTTCGGCCGGATTGAATCCGGCTTGCCATATTTTTCCATCAGCCGTTCGCAGAACCACTGCTTGGTCGCCACCTCTTCCGCGATGCTGATCCGGCCGAACAGGATGACGCTGCGGTACGCAAGGCCCGTGTCGCATTCAAAGCGGCCGTAGTCGAAGACCTCGTCCGGCTCGTCGAGCTCGAAACAGACCCGCGGCTCGCGGCGGATATTGGCCTGCAAATGACCAAGCGCGCTGGTGCCGTGCAGGAAGACCTGATGGTTCGCCCAGATGTACAACAGCGGCACGCAATAGGGATAGCCGTCCTCGCTCACGGTAGCCAGCCGCCCGACGAATCCGCGCTCGAGCACGCGCAGCACCGCCTCGTTCGTCATCGCCATGTCGGCGCGGCGCAGGTTTGGGACGCTCATGGCCAGTCTCCGTTATCGAGCAGGCCTCACTACCCGTCATGCCGTCTTGAAATTTCATCGTGCCTCACGCATAACGCTTTAAATGGTTCTATCGATAGGTCCACTTCGTCCATACACGGCATACCACTTTGCAAGGGAGCCACGGCCTGAAGGAGCGACGGCGGAGCTGGGCAAGCCTCTATGCGTGGCAGCTCAGTCGCGGCGGCGACGCGCCGCTGTTCCGGCAGATCTACCTGGAAGTTCGCGCCGCGATCCTGTCGCAAGACTTGCGGCCTGGGACCAAGCTGCCATCGACGCGGCAGCTCGCCGCGCAATTGAAGGTGTCGCGCTCCGCCGTGGTGTCGGCCTACGACCAATTGCTGGCGGAAGGATATGCGAGCAGCAAGGTCGGCTCGGGCAGCTACGTCGCGTCAGACCTGCCCGAGCCGATCGAAGGGCGCAGCGCCCGGCGCGGCAAGCGGCCGGCCGCGGCGCGCCGAGCGGCTACCGCCGAAGTGCCGCTATCGAGGAATTTCGTGGATGTCACGGTCCAGAGCGAGGAGCGTCCGTTCAATCTTGGCCGCACGCTGGTGGATGCAAGGACGATGGAACTGTGGCGAAGGTCCAGTGCGCGGGTATTTCGCTCGCTGGGGCAGGATCATCTTGGTTACTCCGACCCGCGCGGTTCGCTCGCGCTCCGTAAGGCCATCTGCGATTATCTGCGCGCCGCGCGGGCCGTTCGCTGCGAGGCAGAACAGATCGTCGTCACCGCTGGCACCCAGCACGCGCTCGATCTCATCATTCGTGTCCTCCACCGTGGCGACCTGCAGGCGTGGGTCGAAGACCCCGGCTACTCGTTGACACGGCAGGCCCTCATTGCCGCAGGAGTCAGGACGCGACCGATCCCGGTCGACGGGCAGGGAATCGACGTTGCCGCCGGCATCAGGTTGGCGCCAAAGGCGCGCGCGGTGTTCGTCACGCCCTCCCATCAGTTCCCGACCGGCGTCGCGCTTTCGATGGCGAGGCGTCTTGCGCTTCTAGACTGGGCCCGCGAGGGGAAGGCGTGGATCGTCGAGGACGATTATGCCAGCGAATTTCGCTATGGCGGGCGCGCCCTGGCCTCGCTCCAGGGCCTCGATCAGGGCGAGCGGGTAATCTATGTCGGCACCCTGAACAAGGCGCTGTTTCCCGGCCTTCGGCTCGGTTATGCGGTCGTGCCGCCCGCGCTGCTGACGGCATTCATCACGGCGCGCTATCTCATCGACCGGCAGCCTTCGAGCCTTGGCCAGGCCGTGATCGCGGATTTCATCGAGGAGGGGCATTTCGCCGCTCACCTGCGCCGGATGCGCCTGCAATACAGGGATCAGCGCGACGTGCTCGTCACAGCGTTGCGCCAGCGCCTGGGTGAGGTCATCACGGTCGACGCCGCGCCGCCGCGACCCGCCCTGGTGATGGGTTTCAGCGGCTATCCGCGACGGCTAATCCCGCCGGCAGTCGCGCGATTGGCCACGGCGCTGCAGGCCTGACCACCTGTGCAACAACTCTTGCAACAAAAAACCTAAACGAATGGCGCCCGAGAGAGCCGCATTCACACCTGCGGGCCCGACAGGCGGATGTCGCGCTCGGCGCGGAAGACATTGCCGTACAGATTTGCAATCCACTGGCGTCCGCTCGACGTCATGTTGAGGTAGCGTATCTCGGCCCTGATATGGGGCGCGACGCTGTCCCAGTAGAATTGCGGATAGCGATTGACGATGTCGGCAGGTGAATCGTAGCCCAGCTGCCGGTTGACGCCGACCTCTTCGAACTCGTGGTAGAGCGCGTTGGTCTTGCGCAGGTAGTTCGGATCGCCGAGCTGCCCGATGAAATCCGCCGCTCGAACGATCGAGGCTTCCACATTCCATTGCTGGCCTGCCACCGGAGGAAATCGCGTTCCCTCGATGGCGGCGGCAATTCGTTTCGCGTCGAGTTCGGGAATGCCCTGGATCCGCTCCATCACGTAACGTTTCGAGCGGTCGACATGGTAGGGCATCAAGCCCGCATCCGATGCGCCTCGCGGCAACGTCACCTTGCTGCCCGTCTGGTCGACGACGAAGGTCTCGGCGTCATCCTCCTCGAACAGTCCGCGCACATAGCCGATGTCGTGGCAGAGGCAGGCAACGATGATATGCGCGTAGTCATCCGCCGTCACCTGGGTGTAGAGCGCGCGGCCCCTGAAAATGTCGTGTCCCGCCAGCGTCACCAGCATCGTGTGCTCGACATTGTGATAGAGGGCGTCGCTGTTGCCGATACATTCCAGCGCGATGCGCGCGGCGTTCGGCACAATCTCCATCAGTTGTGTCGGCGAACTCCCGAACCGGCGGCGCATATAGGAGCGGAGAAATTCATCCAGAGCCTTGACCGCCAGTTCCGGCAAAGTGATCATCGGCGCCGCTCCTGCTCAAACTCCCGATTTCCACGGCATTGCAGAACAGCCCAGCATAGCGCAGGTGAGGCTCGATAACCAAAGAAACTCGAACATCAGGCGAGGCTCCGCCGCCCGATACCGGTGCAAGCCGCGGCGTCAGCTTCGGTAGATGCCGTCTTGATTTTCCTGATGACAGATCGCCTGGTAAATCGTCGTCGCAGCAAAGGACAGCGATCTTGATCGGAACCGCCAAGCCATCTCCCCATGACATCCTTGCCGATCTCTGGAAACTCGCCGGCGGTGCGCCGTCAGCGCTCGATGCCGTCAGGCTGACCGGCGCGGAGCCCGTGCTGTCGTCCTCCTTCCGCGTCGCCGCCGCGGCGCAGGTCTCGATCGCGGCGAGTGCGCTCGCGGCCGCCGAAATCTGGAGATTGCGCAGCGGCGAGGCGCAGGGCGTTGCCGTGGACATGCTTCACGCCGCCGTCGAATGCCGTTCCGAGCGATATTTGCGCGTCGATGGCAAGCCGCCGCCGCCGAGCTGGGATCCGACCGCCGGCGTCTATCGCACGCGCGACCGGCGCTACGTGCGGCTGCATACCAATTTCGGGCATCACCGCGCCGCCGTCTGCAACGTCCTGCAATGCGAGCCGGAGCGCGACAAGATCGAGGCAGCGCTGACGGAATGGGACGGTGAGGCGTTCGAGACGGCGGCCTATGCCGGCGGCGCCGTGGTCTCGCTGATGCGCTCGCATGATGAATGGCTGGCGACGGCGCACGCCCGGGCGCTGGCCGCCCTGCCGGTGCTGACCATCGAGAAGATCGGCGAGGCGGCGCCAAAGCCGTGGTCGAAAGGCGATCGTCCGCTGTCCGGCGTGCGGGTGCTCGATCTGTCGCGGGTGATCGCCGGTCCGGTCGCGGGCCGCACACTCGCCGCCCATGGCGCCGACGTGCTGCTGGTCTATGGCCCCAATCTGCCGGCGATCCCGTGGCTCACCATCGATACCGGCCGCGGCAAGCTCTCCACCTTCGTCGAGCTCAAGAGCGAGGAGGGGCGGGCGCGGATGCGCCGGCTGGTGGCGGAGGCCGATATTTTCTCGCAAGGTTTTCGTCCCGACGCGATCGCCGCCTGCGGCTTCTCGCCGGAACAGGCGGCGAAGATCAATCCGGGCATCGTCTATGTCACGCTGTCGGCCTATGGCCATGCCGGCCCGTGGTCGAAGCGCCGCGGCTTCGACTCGCTGGTGCAGACCTCGACCGGCTTCAACCATGCCGAGGGCGTCGCCGCCGGCATCGAGGGGCCCAAGGAACTGCCGGCACAGATGCTCGATCATGCCACCGGCTACCTGATGGCGTTCGGCGCAACGATGGCAAAGGCCCGCCAGGCGCGCGAGGGCGGAAGCTGGCATGTGCGGGTGTCGCTGGCGCAGACCGGCCGCTGGCTGTGGAATCTCGGCCGCGTCGCCGACGGGCTGAAGCAGCCCGATCTCAAGGCAGAGGCGGTCGCGCCGTTCATGGAGCAGGCGCCGTCCGGCTTTGGCCCGCTCGATGCCGTCAAACATTCGGCGATGCTGGCGAAGACGCCACCGCATTGGGCGCGCCCCGCGGTAAAGCTCGGCACCGACGAGGCGGAATGGCCGCCGCGGTAGGGCATGATCCGGTCCGCGCAAATGTCCGGCCGGCATGAAGCCGGCCGCCCCTCTGGCGAGATATCTACCGCTCCGCCTTCACCAGCTGATAGGTGCCGCGCTCGAACGCGTCGTAGACGGCGAGCGCCTTGGCGTCGGCGAAGGGCAGGTACTGCATCATGATCACGCCTGCGACGCCGCGCGCGGCATCGATCCAGAAATAGGTGTTATTGATGCCGCCCCAGCTCAGGCTGCCGGGGGAGCGCTTGCCCGGCACCTGGTCGGTCGTGATCAGGAAGCCGAGCCCCCATTTGTCGCGTCCATCCGCGATGAAGGTGAAGTCGGCGCTGCGCGGCAGTGCGCTCTCGAGTGCCGGGACCGCGAGCGCCCCGATGTGATTCCGGCCCATCAGCGCCACCGTGTCCGCCCTCAGCACGCGCGCCCCCTCGAGCGTGCCGCCATTGAGCAGCATGCGCATGAAGCGACCGTAATCATCCGCCGTCGAGGCGAGGCCGCCGCCGCCGATCGGTGTGGCGATGGTGAGCCCTGCTTGCGGGTTTTGCAGCTCGATGGCGCCGTCCATGTGCGCGCCGGCGCGCTGCTGCTGCGCGACGACGCGCGGCCCCTTTGCGTCCGGCACGTTGTAGAACGTGTCCACCATCTTCAGCGGGACAAGGATGTGCTCGCGGAAATAATCTTCGAGCTTTTGGCCGGAGATGACCTCGACCAGCCTGCCGACCACATCCGTGCTGGTGCCGTAGTGCCAGCGTTCGCCGGGGTCGAACAGCAGCGGTCCGCCGAACGGAAAGATTTCGCCGGCATGCGGCTTGAAATCGCGCCAGATCGCACTGGTGAAGAGATAGGCCAATCCGGACGTGTGGGTCAGGAAATGCCTGACGGTCGCCGGCCTTGCTGCCGGGCGCAGCCGGTAGTCGCCCGTCGCCGGGTCGAACGATTCAATCACCTTCAGTCCGGCAAGCTCCGGCAGGTATTTTTCCGCGGGGTCATCGAGGCCGAGCCGGTCCTGCTCGACAAGCTGCATCAATGCCACCGAGGTGATCGGCTTGGTCATCGAGGCGATACGAAACAGCGCGTCTGGCGTGAGCGGGCGGCCGCTTGCGACATCCGCCACGCCGAAGGCGCCCTGATAAAGCACGTGCTCGGGATCGGTGATCAGCGCCACGACGCCGGGCACGTCCTTGCGCTCGACCGCGCCGCGCAGGCTTGCGTCCAGCGCTGCACGCGCCGGTGAATCTTGCGCGCTCGCGGTGCCGGTGAGTGCCGCAACCGCAACGCCGACGGTGAAAGCCATTTCGGCGGTCTTGTTCATGGCGCCTCCCTATCCCGCATGGCCCGCGGCAGGCTCCCCGAAGCTCATTCGCTTGGCGCGATGACGGCGACCAGGCCGGGCGCGTGTGGCCACCTGCGCGATTTAAAAGCCGACGCTCGCGTTCGTGTAGAACGTGTTGAGAATGGAAACCCGGGGGCGGTCGGTCTGGATCGGCGGCCGCCCATGCCAGCTCATCTGCCTCAGCGAGTGATAGGCTTTCAAAACCACGAAGGCGTAGCCGATATTGGGCACGAATGGGATCGTTTTCACCGGCTCGAGGCAATAGGAGCCGACATGAAACAGGCCTTTGAGCGAGGCCCGGTAAAGCGTTGTGCCGAGGGCTTCCTGGGCGGCGTCCGGCGGGCAATAAAGCTGCATGGTCACGACCTTTTTGCGCGTGTCCGGGTGCGGCTTGATCTGGTAGCCATCACTGTCCCGGTACAGCACCGGCTTCGCGGCCAGCGTCAGGTCCTCGGCGCCAGCCTTCTTGTCGCCGCGGGCGCGAATGCCGAGGCCGTCATGCAATTTGTCGCGGATCACTTTTTCGATCTTCTTGGAGGTCAACATGTCTGACACCGCCGCCCAGAGGGGGTGGATGGCTGAATCCATGTTTTCCAGGTGCTCGCCGTAAAGCCGCAGCGCCATGCGCGTACCCGAGCCCGTGATCGGCTCATAGCCCTCGACCGGGAAACTCCCTATCAGTTCGCGGTAGAAGTCGGAGGGAAAGAAGTTGCGGAAGACAATATGAGGGAAGGGAAACGAGTAATGCTCCGCAGCCGCGAGGCTTGCGACCGCATGGTCGGTCAGCTCATCGCTCAAGCTCGACCGAGTGATCTCGGAAAGCGTCTGCATCCGGTGACCTCCAAGCGTGTAGCTCGCCGAGCCGGGAGCATCAACGTATTGCGGTGGGTTCGCGCAATCAACTACGTCAATCCATCTCCGAGGGCCACCGCTCCGGCCCGGCGATAGCCTCATTTGCCTTGCGGCAAAATGCCCAAGCTATGGGCACATGCCCATACGTCTTGCCCACGCGATTTGTGGTTGACGCGTCCCACTCTTCTGTTCCTTGATGGCCGCCAGGGACGAAACCGCGGGAGAGCACACGCGATGCGGGTGCAAGACCATCAGGCCAGACCGCCGGGCGGAACCTCGGAGGAGATTCTCGGCGAGATCCGGGAATTCTGCCGGGCGACGCGGACCGCGGAATCGACCTTTGGCCGCCTCGTGGTCAATGACGGCAAGCTGGTGTCGCGTCTGCGCGACGGCGCCAAGATCACGACCGGTACGCTCGACAAGGTCCGCGCCTATTTGAGCGAGCACCGGCCGATGGCGGCGAACGGCAATGGCGCCGATATGGTCGCGAAGCCGGCGAACGGCGCGGCGGTGCGTGCCGACATGGTGCCTCCGGGATTCCGCTTCTTCGATAACCGGCAGAAATATCTGCTGTTTGTCTCGACATGTAGCGAGAAGACCGAGATCGCCAACCGCGTCTCGCTGGAGCTGTCGAACCTGCAGCCGTCGCCGCCGGCGCTGCGGTTGTTCGACGCCGGCGTCGGCGACGGCACGGTGCTGTCGCGGGTGATGCGCGCGCTGCATGCGCGCTATCCGACCATGCCGCTCTATGTCGTCGCCAAGGAAATCTCCTACGAAGACGTGCGCATGATGCTGGAGAAGATGGCGGACCGGCTGTTCGAGCATCCGGCGACCGTGCTGGTCGTGACCAATCTCTATTACGCCGAGGCGCCGTGGCTGACGCCGCGCTCGGTGACCTCGGCGCAGGGCCTGATATGGAAGGACGTCACGCTGTCCGGCAACACCGCGCACGGCTTTGCCGAGCAGATCGGCGAGCTCGAGGGATTTCTCGCCGAGAACTGGCGCGCCGGTATCAGCGCGAAGACCGGCAATCCCGTCTATATGCGGCCGATCGTGCTGACCTTGCGGCGCGAGGATCATTCGTTCCTGCTCGATCCGATCACGCCGCGGCCGGGCAAGGTGATGGCCGACTACGACCT
>JAFAUV010000191.1 GCA_019243075.1 Bradyrhizobium sp. | reverse complement strand
AGGTCGGCAACGTGACGCCGAACACTGCGCTCACCGCGGATGGCGACAACTACCTGCTCAACGGCACCAAATACTACAGCACCGGCACGCTGTATTCGGACTTCGTCCTCGTCCGTACCGCCGACGCGTCGGCGACCAACGCGGCCGTGCTGATCCCGGTCAATCGCGACGGGATCGAGCTGGTCGACGATTGGGATGGGCTCGGCCAGCGGCTGACGGCGACCGGCACCACGCATTTCCGCAACGTCCGGGTCAAGCGCCAGGAAGTCGTGTTCGACGCGCCGGACGTCGGATATGGCGTACCCTATTCCAACACCTTCGCCCAGCTCTTCCTGACAGCTATTGTCGCGGGCATCGCGCGGGCCGCCCTGCGCGATGCCGCGGCCCTCATCCGCTCGCGCAAGCGCACGTTCTACTATGCGCCGAGCGAAGCGCCGGTCGATGATCCGATCCTGCAGCAGACCGTCGGCCAGATCGCGAGCGGCGCGTTTGCAGCCGAGACCGTCGTCCTTGCCGCGGCCGAGGCGCTGGATGTCGCAACCGATGCATTCGAGGCCGGCGCACGTGACGCTACCGCGGCCGCGCACGAGGCGGCGCTGCTGTCAGCCAAGGCGAAGATCATCGCCGACGATTTCGCCATCCGCGCCGGCAGCCTGCTGTTCGATGTCGGCGGCGCGTCCGCCACCAAGAAGGCGGCCAATTTCGACCGGCACTGGCGCAACGCGCGCACGCTGTCGTCGCACAATCCGACTTCCTACAAGGCGCGGTCGATCGGGCAACACGCGATCAGCGGCACCGCGCTGCCCGCCAAGGGGTTCTTCTGAGACGGCGCCCGGAGAGATGCGGGAGCGAGTTATCGCGAAGGGAGCAGACAGATGGCCAGGACGGACTTCCATCTCGTCGACGGGGCCGACGAAATCGAGCAGCAATTTCGCTCGGTCATGCGCCGCCTGGCCGGCGGCGTCAGCATCATCACTGCCGGCCGCGGCGCCGAAATCACCGGGACGACCGTCACCTCGCTGACCTCGCTCGGCGCCACCCCTCCCCGTCTCCTGGTCAGCATCAACCGCCAGGCATCTTGCTTTGCATTGATCGAGCGTCAACGGCTGTTCGGCGTCAACATCCTGGGATCGGACCAGCCGGAGGTCGCCGGCCGCTTCAGCAATGGCCGGCTGAATGGCGGCCGGCGCTTCGAAGGCATCGCGTGGTCGCCCGGCTTGTCGGGCGTGCCGCTGCTCAGCCATTCGCTGGCGACCATCGAATGCCAGGTCGAGGAGATCATCGAGCGCCATTCCCACGGCATCGTCGTCGGCAGCTTGTTGGGTTTCGAGCTGTCGCCGCGCTTGTCCGGGCTCGTCTACTGGAACGGCCAATATATCGAGATCGATCCCGATAACGACCTCGATCTGCTCGCCGAAGTCAGCATTCCACTCGCCCATGTACGGTGACACATGAAACGCGAAGTTCCCCCCGACAAGGAAATTGTCCAAGCCGGCACCGACACAACGGTCCTCAAGCGCTGGCAACTCGATCGCGTGGTCGCCGACTTGCGGGTATCGCGTGAGGAGACCCACAGCATCCGACGCGACGGCGAGGCGCGCCGAGCCCCCTCCCGCGAGACTCTGGAAGACATCCTCGACAGGCTGACGGAAGCGCTGTTTCCGCGGCACTATGGCCAGTTCGATCTGGATCGCGAGAATATCGACTATTTCGTCGGCCATACGCTGAGCATCGCTCTCGACCAGCTCTGCGAGCAGATTCATCGCGGCGCCCTGTTCGTCGGCGACGAGCTGTTGCCCGGATCTCGTCGCGAGGATGCGATCGAGCTGACGCGCCGTTTTGGCTCTGAACTGCCGGCCGTGCGCGGCCTGCTCATCACCGACCTTCGCGCCGCCTTTGTCGGCGATCCCGCCGCCAAGAATTTCCCGGAGATCCTGATCGGCTACCCCGGGATGACCGCCGTCATCCACCATCGTCTTGCCCATCTGCTCTACCAGATCGGTGCCCGGCTGGTCGCCCGCCTGATGTCGGAGATCGCCCACACCAGGACCGGCATCGACATTCATCCCGGCGCCAGCATCGGATCGGGCTTTTTCATCGACCACGGCACCGGCGTGGTGATCTGCGAGACCGCAATCATCGGCGAAAATGTGCGCATCTACCAGGCCGTCACCCTCGGCGCCCGCCACTTCCCCACCGATGATGAAGGCAAGCTGATCAAGGGTGATGCCCGGCATCCGATCGTCGAGGATGACGTCGTGATCTACGCGGGCGCGACCATCCTGGGACGCATTACGATCGGGCGAGGCTCGACCATCGGCGGTAACGTCTGGCTGACGCAGGATGTGCCGCGCAACAGCGTCGTCACCCAGGCGACGGCACGCAACAAGCCGGGCGCGGCTGGCTAGACCGAAGAAGCCTTCCAGCGCATCAGACGACGCTCCAGCGCTTCGAGCACGGCATTGAAGGCCAGACCGATCACGGTGATGCCGAGAATGCCAAAATACATTTGCGGAATCAGGAAGCTGTACTGGCTGTAGATGATCAGATAGCCAAGCCCGGCCTTGGCTCCGACCATTTCGGAGGCGACCAGCACCAGCATCGCCGATGCGCTTGCGAGGCGGATTCCGACAAAGATCGTCGGCAGCGCCGCCGGCAGGATCACCTTGCGGAAGAGCTGCAGCGGGCTCGCCCCCATCGTCCGCGCCGACTTGACGAGGAGCGGATCGACCTGCTTGACCCCCGCGATGGTGTTGAGCAGCAAAGGCCAGGCGCAGCTATAGACCACCATGGTGACCTTCGAGAGCTCACCGATCCCGAGCAGCAGGATGAACACCGGCAGGAGTGCCAGCGGTGCCGTGTTGCGGCAGACCTCGATGAACTGGTTGAGGAAATCGCCGAGCCGCGCGTACCAGCCGACCACTAGGCCCAGCGGCACGATCAACGCGACCGAGATCAAAAAGCCGCTTAGCGCGCGCAACAGGCTCGCCGCCACGTCGTCGTAAAGCTCGCCGCTTTGAGCGAGCTGCCAGCCCGCGGCAATGACGTCCGAAAATGGCGGCAGAAACGCCGGGTCGGTCAACCCCAGCCGGGGCACGGCTTCCCAGAGCGCGAGCAAGGCAAGCACCAGAAGCGATCGTTTGCCGAACGCGATCAACCGGCGGATCGCCGGTCGGAACACCCGTACAGCCTGACCTCGTGCCGGCGGATGCCCCTGCGCGAGCTCGAGGAGGGGCAG
>JAFAUV010000062.1 GCA_019243075.1 Bradyrhizobium sp. | reverse complement strand
CAACCTGCTAGACACGCCGGGCCACGAGGACTTTTCGGAGGACACCTATCGCACGCTGACCGCGGTCGATTCCGCCGTGATGGTGATCGACGCCGCCAAGGGCATCGAGGCGCGGACGCGAAAACTGTTCGAAGTCTGCCGCCTGCGCGATATCCCGATCATCACCTTCATCAACAAGATGGACCGCGAGAGCCGCGATACCTTTGAGCTGTTGGACGAGATCGAGAAGACGCTGGCGCTCGACACCACGCCGATGACCTGGCCGGTCGGCCGCGGCCGCGACTTCATGGGCACCTACGACATCGTCAATGGCGGCGTGCGCCTGCTCGAGGGCGGCGGCGCCAAGACAGGCGAGGCCGAGCAGATCGACATTGCCGAACTCGGTGCCCGCAACGCCAATCTCGACGTCGGCGCGATCAAGGACGAACTGGAGCTCGTGCGCGAGGCCTGCAAGCCGTTCGAGCTGGATTCATTCCGCGAAGGCCATCTGACGCCGGTCTATTTCGGCAGCGCGCTGCGCAATTTCGGCGTCGGCGACCTGCTGGAGGGGCTCGGCAAATTCGCGCCGGCGCCGCGCGCGCAGGATTCCGACCTGCGAAAGGTCGAGGCGGCCGAGCCGCGCATGAGCGCCTTCGTGTTCAAGATCCAGGCCAACATGGATCCGAACCACCGCGACCGCATCGCCTTTGCCCGGCTGTGCTCCGGAAAGCTCGCGCGCGGCATGAAGGCCAAGCTGGTGCGCACCGGCAAGAGCATGCCGCTGGCGAGCCCGCAATTCTTCTTCGCCCAGGATCGCTCGGTGGCGGATGAGGCCTACGCCGGTGACGTCGTCGGCATTCCCAATCACGGCTCGCTGCGCATCGGCGACACGCTGACCGAAGGCGAGGACCTCACCTTTGTCGGCGTGCCGAGCTTCGCCCCGGAAATCGTCCGCCGCGTGCGGCTCACCGACGCGATGAAGGCGAAGAAGCTGAAGGAAGCCTTGCAGCAGATGTCGGAGGAAGGCGTCGTGCAGGTATTCCGCCCGCGTGACGGCGCGCCCGCCTTGGTCGGCGTTGTCGGCCCGCTGCAGCTCGACGTGCTGAAGGCGCGGCTTGATGCCGAATATTCCCTGCCCGTCGAGTTCGAGGTCAGCGAGTTCGCGCTGGCACGCTGGGTTTCCTCCGACGACAAGAAGAAGCTGGAAGCCTTCATCGCCGCCAACGGCTCTGGCATCGCCGACGACGTCGACGGCGATCCCGTGTTCATGGCCAAGAACGAGTTCTATCTCGGCTACACCAGGGAGCGCGCCGAGGGCATCGTCTTCTCCAACGTCAAGGACGTGAAGAAACGGGCTTAGGTGCCCAAAGCGCGCGGTTGTGAATGGCGGCGGCCTTGATGATGCCGGCCCGAGAGTTCATTTTGCTGTTCAGCACTATGAGGCTCGTCCCATGCTGCGGCGCATCGTTTTCATTGCCGGCCTCCTGCTGCTCGCCACCGCGGTCATGAGCCAGGCCGATGCGCGGCGGCGCAGCCAGATCAATCCGATCCCGTTCTCGCACGAACCCTGCAGCGTGCTCGATCACCGGCCCTGCACGCCCTATTACTGCAGCGTGTTCAATCACGGGCCTTGCATCCCCGAGATCGACTATCCCTATGGCGAGAACCTGCAGCTCACCATCCAGACCGTTCCCGCCAAGGACGATGAGGAAAAATACAAGCGGCCGGATCACGATCTCGACACCATCGGCGATCTCTTCGCCGAGCTTCGCTCCTGCTGGTCGCCGCCGGCTGCGGATGTCGCGCGCGAGGGCATGCAGATGTCGGTGCGCTTCAGCTTCAAGAGATCCGGCGAGATGATCGGCCCACCGCGCATGACGTTCGCGACCGCAGGCGTTCCCGCCGACACCCGCGAGACCTACCTGAAGGCGATCAACGCCTCGCTCGACGCCTGCATCCCCTTGAAATTCACCAACGGACTCGGCGGCGCGCTGGCGGGCCGCCCGATCGCGATCCGATATGTCGACAACCGCGAGCTGAACAAGGCGCAGGATAAGCCCTAGGTCGACCGCATATTTCGTCATTGCCGGGCTTGACCCGGCAATCCATCTTCAAAATAACTGCTTGTCCGCTTGGGCGGACGATGGATATGCGGGCCCTCGCCGCGCCGAAGGGAGTTCGGCCCGCAGGCGGATCAAGGCGCGCGTATGACGATGAAAGCGTGATGCCAAAGCGTGGCCAGGCAAGGAGGACGCCGTGGGACTGTCCGTGATGATTGTGGGCCTCGTGCTGTTTCTAGGCGTCCACACGCTGACGACGCAGCGCGAGCTGCGCGCGCGCTTCATCGCTTCCATGGGCGAGGGTGGTTACAAGATCGGCTATGCGCTGGTATCGCTCGTGGGACTTGCGCTGATCGTCTGGGGCTTTGCGCATTACCGCGCGGACGAGTGGATCAACGTCTGGACGCCGCCGCGCGCCCTGAAACATCTCAACATCCTGCTGATGCTGCCGGCCGTGATCCTGGTGGTCGCCGCCTATATCCGCGGGCGGATCTACGCCACGCTGAAACATCCGATGCTGGCGGGCGTGAAGCTCTGGGCCTTCGGGCATCTGCTCGCCAATGGCGATCTCGGCGGCATCATCCTGTTCGGCTCGTTCCTGGGGTGGGCGGTATTCGACCGGATTTCGCTCAAACGCCGCGGTGACGCCGGCGGCCCGCCGATTCCCGTCGGCGGCATCGGCAACGATCTGATCGCGGTCGCGGTCGGCGTCGTCGCTTATCTCGCACTTGCCTTCGCGTTCCATCCGGTCGTGATCGGCGTGCCCGTGATGGGAAACTAGAAAATGTCGGTACAATCGGCGGTCCGGCGCAAGACGGCGCCTGATATTCACGCCCGTAAGGGCGGCGACCCGATCGTGATGCTCACGTCCTACCACGCCCACACCGCGGCGCTGGTCGATCGTCATTGCGACGTGATCCTGGTCGGCGATTCCCTCGGCAATGTCATGCACGGATTCGACACGACCGTTCCGGTCACGTTAGACATGATGATCCTGCAGGGGCGCGCCGTGATGCGCGGCTCGGCGCATGCGCTGGTCGTGGTCGACATGCCCTTCGGCTCCTATGAGGCAGCCAAGGAGCAGGCGTTTCATTCCGCGGTCCGCATCATGAAGGAAACGCAGTGCGGCGCCGTCAAGCTCGAAGGCGGCGTGCGGATGGCGGAGACGGTCGCGTTCCTCGCCGAACGCGGCATTCCGGTGATGGGCCATGTCGGGCTGACGCCGCAATCGATCAACACGCTCGGCTCCTTTCGCGCCCAGGGCCGCGAGGAGGGCAGCTGGGAGCCGATTGAAAAGGATGCCCAGGCGATAGCGCAGGCCGGCGCCTTCTCGATCGTGATCGAGGCGGTCGCCGAGCCGTTGGCGCGCAAGATCACGCAGAGCATTGCTGTGCCGACCATCGGCATTGGCGCCAGCGCCGCCTGCGACGGCCAGGTGCTGGTGCTCGAGGACATGCTCGGGCTTTCGCCGCGGACGCCGAAATTCGTGCGACGCTACGGCGATCTCGGGCCTGCGATCGAGGCCGCGGTCGGGGCTTACGCCAGGGACGTGCGCTCGCGGGCGTTTCCGGGGCCGGAGCATGTGTACGGCATGAAGGAAAAGGGCTGACAGGTCGCATCATGGACTGGTCGAACGCTGCGATACCTGCAATGCGTCTCGAAGCGCGCTTCGGCGACCGCGTGGTGCCGGCGTTTTGCGAGCGGCCCAAGAACCTCTGGGCGATGGTCGAGCAGGCGGCCGCGCGCAATGGCGATGGCGAAGCGCTCGTCTGCGGCGACAAGCGCCTGTCCTGGCGCGAGACCGTCCGCCGCGCGCAGGAGATCGCCAAGGGTTTCGGCAAGCTCGGCCTGCAGCGCGGCGACCGCGTTGCGCTGCTGCTGGGCAACCGGATCGAGTTTCCCCTCATCCTGTTTGCCGCGGCGCAGGCCGGGCTGGTGACGGTCTTGCTCGGCACGCGCCAGCAAAAGCCGGAAATCGCCTATGTGCTGAGCGATTGCGGCGCCAGGCTCCTGATTCACGAGGCTTCGCTGGCCGAGCGCGTGCCCGATGCGAAGGAGGTTCCTGATCTCATCCATCGGGTCATCGTCGACGACGATGCCGGGCGATCGACCTTCGCGCGTATCGCCGATCACCCGCCGCTGCAGGAGGCGGCCGAGGTCGGAGAGGAGGACACCGCCATGATCCTCTACACCTCCGGTACGACCGGGCGGCCGAAAGGCGCGATGCTCGCCCATTGCAACATCATCCATTCCTCGATGATCTTTGCCTTCACTATGGCGCTCTCTGCAAAGGATCGCTGCATCGCCGCGGTGCCGCTAGCCCATGTCACCGGTGCTGTCGCCAACATCACCACCATGGCCGCCTGCGCCGGCACGCTGATCATCGCCGCGGAATTCAAGGCGGCCGATTATCTGAAGCTGGCGGCGCGGGAGCGCGTCACCTATACGGTGCTGGTGCCGGCAATGTACAATCTCTGCCTGTTGCAGCCGGATTTCGCCCGCTACGACCTGCGGTCCTGGCGCATTGGCGGCTTCGGCGGCGCGCCGATGCCGGTTGCGACCATCGAGCGCCTCGCGGTGAAATTGCCTGGCCTGAAGTTGATGAATTGCTATGGCGCGACCGAAACCACGTCGCCCTCGACCATCATGCCCGGCGAATTGACCGCCAACTATGTCGACAGCGTCGGCCTGCCCTGTCCGGGCGCCACCATCATTGCGGTCGATGCCGAGGGCAGGGAGCTGCCGCCGGGCGAGATCGGCGAATTGTGGATTCGCTCTGGCTCCGTCGTCAGGGGCTACTGGAATAATCCGAAGGCGACGGCGCAGAGTTTTACGGGCGGCTTCTGGCACTCCGGCGATCTCGGCTCGGTGGACGCCGACCATGTCGTGCGCGTGTTCGACCGGCAGAAGGACATGATCAATCGTGGCGGCTTGAAAATCTATTCCGCCGAGGTCGAATCCGTGCTCGCCGGCCACAGCAGCGTGATCGAGAGCGCGATCATCGCCAAGCCGTGCCCGGTGCTCGGCGAGCGCGTGCATGCCGTCGTGGTGACGCGCGATGGCGTCTCCAGCGAAACGCTGCGCGCCTGGTGTGCCGAGCGGCTCGCCGACTACAAGGTGCCGGAAACGATGCAACTCAGCATCGAACCGTTGCCGCGCAATGCCAACGGCAAGGTGTTGAAACGCCAATTGCGGGACAGGCTCGGGACCTGACGGGAGTGCCGCTAAATCCTTGAACGGCCACGGGAACATTTCCCTGTTAACACTTTGATCCGGCTCACTTTGCCTTGCCACCGCCATATCGTTAGGGTAACGCGGCCCTCATAGGCAGCGGTGAGCGGCGCGCCGCGCTCTCCGCATATCCGGGGATGGGATACCCTTAAGTGACTGAATTATTTGACGAAGTAGATGAGGAAGTTCGTCGCGAGCAGCTCAAGAGGCTGTGGGACAGGTACTCGATCTACATCATCGCATTGGCGCTTCTGGTCATCGCGGCGGTCGGCGGCTGGCGCGGCTATCAATATGTCGAGGCCGAGAAGGCTGCCAAGGCCAGCGAAGCCTTCAACCGCGCCGTCGAGCTCTCCGAGCAGGGCAAACATGAGGAAGCGGAAAAGGCCTTTGCCGAGCTCGTGAGCAAGGCGCCCTATGGCTATCGCCTGCTGTCGCGATTCCGCCAGGCCGGCGAGGTCGCGAGCCGCGATCCCAAGGCCGCGGCGAAGATGTTCGACGATCTTGCCGCCGACGGTTCGGTCGGCGCCGAGCAGCAGGAACTGGCGCGGATTCGCGCCGCGGGCCTGCTCGTCGACAGCGCGACTTACGCCGACATGAAGCAACGGCTCGAACCGGAGACGGTGCCGTCGGCGGCATTCCGCCACAGCGCACGCGAACTGCTTGCGTTGTCCGCGTTTCGCGCCAATGACACCGGACAGGCCCGGCTTTGGCTGGACCAGATTTCCGCCGACGCCGATACGCCGCCGAGCCTGCGCTCGCGCGCCGAAGCGCTGCAGGCTTTGCTGCCGCCGGTGGCGAAGAGCTAGAGGCCACGAGCTTGACCGAGAGATCGACCATGCGCCGTCCGCAACGCCTGATCGCAGCCGCCGTCCTGATCGCGTTCTCGGGCGTGCTCGCGGGCTGCTCCTCTGGCTTAGGCGCAGGCTGGGACCCGACCGATCTGCTCGACTGGCTCGACACCAAGAAGAAGCTGCCGGGCGAGCGCAAGCCCGTGTTCCCCGACGGCGTGCCGGGCCTGGAACAGGGCGTGCCGAAGGAGCTCTACAAGGGCGCGCAGCAGCAGGATGACCCGAACGCGCAGGCGCTGGCCGCACAGCCGGCCCCACAACCCCAGCAGCCGCTGGAGCCGCCGCCCGGCAGTCCGCAGGCGGTGAAGAAGGCCAAAGCCAAGGCCAAGTCGCAGGGGGCGGCAACCGTCGCCACGGCGCCTGCCGATCAGCCCGGCGCCGAGCCGGATGGCGAGACGGCTGCGGCCTCGCAGGATGACGGAACACAGGCCGCTCCGCCGCCCAAGAAGAAGATCGCGCGCAAGCGCACCACTGCGCCGCCGTCCGATCCCAACGCGGCGTCTCCGCCTGCGCAGGCTCAGGCGACGCCATCCAACCAGCCGGCTCAGGCCGCCCAGCAATCGCAGCAGCCGTTCCCGGCGCCGCTGCCGGGCGGGTCGTTCACCCGTTAGTTTTGTCAGTCTGATCTAATTGACCGCGCCGCCCCAACCGCGCACCGACACGTTCATGCCTTTCACGATTGCCATTATCGGCCGGCCCAATGTCGGTAAATCGACGCTGTTCAACCGTCTGGTCGGACAGAAGCTCGCGCTGGTCGATGACGAGCCCGGCGTCACGCGCGACCGCCGCGAGGGCGAGGCGAAACTCGGCGATCTCGAATTCACCATCATCGATACCGCGGGGCTGGACGAAGGCGCCAAGGGAGGCGCAAAAGAGGGGACCAGGGGCATGCTGACCGCGCGAATGCGGGAGCAGACCGAGACCGCGATCAGGCTTGCGGACGCCCTGATGTTCGTGGTCGACGCCCGCGCCGGCCTTACGCCGACCGACCGCGTCTTTGCCGATTTCGCGCGCCGCGCCGACAAGCCGGTGCTGCTGCTCGCAAACAAGAGCGAGGGCAAGCACGGCGATGCCGGCGCGATGGAGGCCTATGCGCTGGGGCTCGGCGATCCCATTCAGATTTCCGCCGAGCATGGCGAAGGCATGGGCGATCTCTACGAGGCGCTGCGCGCGCTTATGCCGGCGCCGCCGGAACAAGAGCAGGCGACCCAGGACGACGCGGAAGAGGATTCCGCGACACGTCCGATCCGCGTCGCCATTGTCGGCCGGCCCAATGCCGGAAAATCGACCCTGATCAACCATCTCGCCGGCGAGGAGAGGCTCCTGACCGGCCCCGAGGCCGGCACCACGCGCGATTCCATCGCGGTCGAAATCACCTGGAAGGGCCGCGACTTCCGTGTGTTCGATACCGCAGGGCTCCGCCGCCGCTCGCGGATCGAGGAGAAGCTGGAAAAACTTTCGGTGGCGGATGCGCTGCGGGCGGTGCGCTTTGCCGAGGTCGTCGTGATGATGATGGATGCTCGGAACCGGTTCGAGGAGCAGGATCTGCGCATCGCCGATTTGATCGAGCGCGAGGGGCGGGCGCTGGTTATCGCCGTCAACAAATGGGATTTGATGGAAGGCAAGCCCGGGCAGATTTCCGCGCTGCGCAAGGATGCCGATCACTGGCTGCCGCAGGTGGTCGGTGTGCCGGTCGTGGCAGTGTCCGGATTGATGGGCGAGGGCATCGACCGCCTGATGCAGGCGATCGTCGAGGCCTATGCGGTCTGGAACAGGCGCGTTCCGACCTCGGCGCTCAATCGCTGGTTCGAGCAGGCCATACAAGCGAACCCGCCGCCGGCGGTCTCGGGACGGCGGTTGAAGCTGAACTACATCACCCAGACCAAGGCGCGCCCGCCGAGCTTCGTGCTGTTCTGCTCGCGCGCCGATGCGATCCCGCAATCCTATTTGCGCTATCTCACCAATTCGCTGCGCCAGGCCTTCGACCTGCCGGGTACGCCGGTGCGGATCACGCTGCGCGAAAAAGCCAACCCCTTCGCACACAAGCGGAAGCGGCTGTCATGAGCGAGGGGACGTCCGAGGCTGCCAGCGCAACGGCGGCGCGGGGCGCGGCGGTTGCTTTCATCTTCGTCACCATCCTTTTGGACATGATCGCGCTCGGCGTGATCATTCCCGTCCTGCCCAAGCTGATCGAGAGTTTTGTCGACAACGACACCGCGCGTGCGGCGCGCATCTTCGGCCTGTTCGGCACCGGCTGGGCGCTGATGCAGTTCCTGTTCTCGCCGGTCCTGGGCGGCCTCTCCGACCGGTTCGGCCGGCGGCCGGTGGTGCTGCTGTCGAATTTCGGGCTCTCGGCGGATTATGTGCTGATGGCGCTGGCGCCGTCGCTTTCCTGGCTGTTCGTCGGACGGCTGATCTCCGGCATCACCTCGGCCAGCATCTCGACGGCGTTCGCCTATATCGCCGACGTGACGCCGCCGGAGCAGCGCGCGGCGTATTTCGGCAAGATCGGCGTCGCGTTCGGCGCGGGCTTCATCCTTGGCCCGGCGCTGGGCGGCCTGCTCGGTGATATCTCACCGCGGCTGCCGTTCTGGCTCGCCGCCGGCCTGAGCCTCGCCAACGGCCTGTACGGTCTCCTCATCCTGCCGGAGTCGCTGCCGCCCGCGCGCCGCGCGCCGTTTCATTGGAAGAGCGCCAATCCGATTGGCGTGCTGCAGCTCTTGCGTTCGAACCGCGTGCTGGCGGGATTGCAGGTCTCGAATTTCTTCGCGCAGCTCGCCCATGTCGCGCTGCCCTCGACCTTCGTGCTCTATGCGAGCTATCGCTATGGCTGGGACGTCTGGGCGGTCGGCCTGACGCTCGCCATCGTCGGCGTCTGCTCGATGGCGGTGCAGGGCATGGCGATCGGGCCGATGGTGCAATGGCTTGGCGAACGTCGCGCGCTGCTGTTCGGGCTCGTGTTCGGCGCCGCCGGCTTTTTCATCTATGGCGCGGCACCGACGGGACTGCTGTTCTGCATCGGCATTCCGATCATGGCGCTATGGGGCGTCGCCGGCGCCGCGACGCAGGCACTGATGACCCAAGAGGTGGCAGCCGACCAGCAGGGCCAGTTGCAGGGCGCGACCTCGAGCGTGCAGGGCCTCTCTGAGATGCTCGGGCCCTTCCTGTTCACCCTGACCTTTGCGTTTTTCATCGGCGATCACGCGCCCTTCAAGCTGCCCGGCGCGCCGTTCCTGCTCGCCGGCGCCCTGATCGCGCTGGCGCTGGTGATCGCCGCGAAGACGCTTTCAGGGAAGGCCCGCTAGCGCTGCGCCTATTGTTGCCCAACGGCGAGCCACTATCTCCTAGCGGAAATCCCGGGAGAGCGAGACATGGCCGCCAAGGTGTTGCTGATGAATGACGACAAGACGACGATGGAATTCGTGCTTCGGGTCCTGGAGGACATCTTCGGTAAGACACGCGAAGAGGCACTCAAGATGGTGCTCGAAATTCATCGCGACGGCAGCGGTGTGTGCGGCATCTATGAGCCTGCACGTGCCTTGGAGGTTGCCGAGCGCGTGACCGCGCTGGCGCGGCAAAATCACTATCCTCTACGTTGCCTGGTCGAACCGCAATAGCGGCTCAAGGCGGTCAGGCGTAGGGTGGCCAAAGGCGCTCTTGCGGCGTGCCCACCACCTGCATTGTGCTCTTGATGGTGGGCACGCTTGGCCTTGCCCGCTCTACAAGGCGCCATTCGGGATGACGGCGTTCGGCCCTTACTTCTTGACCAGCGGGCACTCGCTCTCGGATAGCGGCCTTGCGGCATCTTCCGGCGAGATCGTTGCGATCAGCTTGTAATAGTCCCAGGGATATTTCGATTCTTCCGGCTTCTTCACCTCGAACAGATAGGCGGGGATGATGCGGCGGCCGTCAATCCGCAAGGGGCCCTTGCCGAACAGGGGATCGTCGGTCGGGATTTCCTTCATCTTGGCGACGACCTTGGCGCCGTCATGCGGATTGCCGCCGAGCGCGTCCAGCGCCTTCAGGTAGTGCAGCACGGCGGCATAATTGCCGGCCTGGGTCATCGAGGGCATCGCGTGATTGTTCGCCCTTTCCGCGAACCGCTTCGACCAGGCACGCGTGCCATCGTTCAGGTCCCAATAGAACGACTCGGTGAAGGTCAGGCCCTGTGCGGTTTTGAGCCCGAGCGAATGCACGTCGTTGATGAAGAGCAGCAGCGCGGCGAGCTTCTGGCCGCCCGCGACGACGCCGAATTCGGCCGCCTGCTTGATCGCGTTGGTGGTGTCGCCGCCGGCATTGGCCAGCCCGATCACCTTGGCCTTGGAGGACTGCGCCTGCAGCAGGAAGGAGGAGAAATCCGACGTGTTGAGCGGATGCTTGACGTCTCCCAGCACCTTGCCGCCATTGGCGGTGATCACCGCCGACGTATCGCGCTCCAGCGCATGGCCGAAGGCGTAATCGGCGGTCAGGAAGAACCAGCTGTCGCCGCCGGCCTTGGTCAATGCCTTGCCGGTGCCGTTGGCGAGCATGTAGGTGTCGTAGGAATAGGAGATGGTGTTGGCGTTGCAGGCCTTGCCGGTAAGGTCCGCGCTGGCGCCGCCATTGTTGAGCAGGACCGCGTTCTTCTCCTTTGCGACATTGCTGACGGCCAGCGCCACGCCGGAGTTCGGCGTATCGGCGATCGCGTCGACATGCTCGGTGTCGATCCACTGGCGGGCGATGTTGACGCCGACATCCGGCTTGTTCTGGTGGTCGGCGCCGATCACCTCGATCTTCCAGCCTTTTCCCGCCAGAGCGGAATCCTCGACCGCCATCTTGACAGCGACCACGGCATTGGGGCCGCCGATGTCGGCATAGAGGCTCGACATGTCATTGAGCACACCGATCTTGACGACCTTGTCGTCAGCCAGCGCCGGGCTCGCAAATCCGAATCCCGCAAAAGCAAAAAGCGCGGCCGTACGCCACGCGCGCGTCATTTTCATGAAAAGCTTCCTCCATGCGATGTCGGGACGGCTCTCTTGGGCGGAGCCTTTTGCCCATGGCTTGATCGATTGCCGAGCTCGCCCTCCGATAGCCATTATCGTCAGGCCCGGCAAGGCGCCTTTGTGCCGGTCTGACCTCGTCACATAGATCGGAGGCGGCCGCATCGCCTCATTTCAGGGCGCCGGGATTGAGCAGCCTGAATTTCTGGATGCGCTTGCCATCGACCTCGCCGGTATAGACGTTGCCGAGCTTGTCGACGGCCATGACGTGCAGCACCAGAAACTGCCCGGCGTTGCGGCCGGCATGTCCGAACGTGCCTACCACTGCGCCGTCCTCGCGCCGGATCACACGGATTTCGTTGTTGGTGCCGTCGGCGTTCAACAGATAGGTCTGCGCCGGATCGGGCCAGAGCGCGATATCGAAGGTGGCGCCGTCACCGAGGCTGTGCTTCTCGTAGAACCATTCCTTCACGAAGGTGCCGTCCTTCCTGAAGACCTGGATGCGGTTCTGCGAGCGGTCGCAGACATAGACCAGCCCATCATTGGATATGCGAATGCAGTGGACGGGGGTGCCGAACTGCCGTTGTGCCGGGGCGCTCGGATCATAGGGAGGCTGCTTGTCGTCGTTCGGGACATTGCCGTAGGCGCCCCATAGCCGCCTGAAGGCATTGCTGCTCGCATCAAAGACGATGACGCGGCGGTTGCCATAGCCGTCGGCGACGTAGAGCTCGTCGGTCGCCTTGTCGATCGCGACCTCTGCCGGCCTGCCAAGCTGCGTGGGATCGTTGCTGTTGGTCCGCGGCGCGATCTTGCCGATCTGTCCGACATATTTGCCGTCGAGGGTGAATTTCAGAAGCTCGCTGTCGTTGTCGGCGTTGCCGCCGATCCAGACAAAGCCGCGTTCGTCGACCTCGATGCCGTGCTCGCGCCCGACCCATTCATAGCCTTCGCCCGGCCCGCCCCAGGACCGCAACAGATTGCCGTCGGTGTCGAACTCCAGCACCGGCGGCGCCGGCACGCAGCACGTTCCCCGTGGCGGGTTCAGCGTTGCATATTTTTCGGCGTCGGTGAGCGAGCGCGGACGCTGGATCACCCAGATGTGGCCCTGCCAGTCCACCGTGATGCCGCCGACCTGGCCGATGATCCAGTTGTTCGGCAGTTGCTTCGGCCAGGACGCATCGACCGCGAAGGTCGGGACTTCGCCGGCGGAGGCGGTGTGGGGGAGGAAGCTGAATGCCGCCGCCGCGAGCCAGAGGGAAACGGCTTTGGCGAAACCAGCGAGCGCGCGGGCGCAATGGGGCGTCGGCGTCATGAAGTCCTCCCACGATTTTCTTGCGGCTATTGCCGATTGCGAGCGCAGTCAATCGTGAGCGGGGAGCGAAGTCAACTTGCCGCGCTCATCATGGCGGGCCAACGGGCCCGCGCGAAACCCGATGACAGGCTCAGCGATCCAGAACTGCGCCCGCGGAGACAGTCTGGATGGCGTCGTCGCTTCGCGTCTCGCACTGAGATCCTATTCCGGCGCGCGAAAACTCATCAGCCTGCGCGCCTGGTAGTCGTAGAGCTTGCCAGTGTCGGTCCAGTCCGGCGTGCACATCGGCACGATGAACTCGGCCACCTGTTCGGGCGTGTCGAGCGTCATCGGATCTTCGCCGGGAAACACAGTAGCGCGCATGCGGGTGCGGATCGGCCCCGGGCTGAACAAATTGACGCGGATCGGCGTGGAAGCGGTCTCCGCCGCCCACACCCGCACCAAGGTTTCCAGCGCCGCTTTCGACGCGGCGTAGGGGCCGCGATAGCCGGGCGCCTTGTTGGCGGAGCCCGCCGTGATGAACACCGCGCGGCCGGCGTCGGATTTCCTCAGGAGCGGCTCCAGGCAGCGGATCAACTGGAAATTGGCGGTGAGATTCACCGCGATCACGTCGTTCCACGGTTTCAGCTCGATATGCCCGAGCGGCGAGGAGGGGCCGGCGACGCCGGCATTGCCAACCAGGATATCGATCCTGCCATGGCGCTCATGCAGCGCGGCGCCAAGCCGGGCGATACCATCGGTATCGGTCAGGCTGAGCGGCACCAGCGTCGCAGAGCCGCCGCCCTTGCGAATCTCGTCGTCGAGTTCTTCCAGGGCGCCTTGCGTGCGCGCCACCGCGATGATGTGCGCCCCTTGCGCCGCGAGCGCGCGGGCCGTCGCATAGCCGATGCCGCGCGAGGCGCCGGTGACGAGAGCGATGCGATTGGAGAGGGAAGCCGGCATGAATCTGTACTTTCGTCATGGCTGGGCCTGATCCGCCTGCGAGGCCGAAGACCCTCCTGGGCGGCCCGGGGCGTCCATCGACTGAAAGGCGCTTTGAAACCGGATGGATTGCCGGGTCAAGCCCGGCGAGGACGAAGAGAGGCCGTTCGGCCAGCCTCGCTAGAGGTCGTGGGTCAGCTCGCCTCCGCCAGCAGCGAGAGCTGGCGCGGCTGGTGCTCGATCTGGTCCTGGTCGGTGAGATTGGTCGGGTAGTCGCCGGTGAAGCAATGATCGGCGAATTTGGGATTGGTGGAATCGCGGCCGGGATAGCCCATGGCGCGGTACATGCCGTCGACCGAGAGGAAGGCGAGCGAGTCCGCGCCAATGATCTCGCGCATCTCCTCGATGGAGTGGGTGGCGGCCAGCAGCCCGCCGCGATCGGGCAGGTCGATGCCGTAATAATCGGGATAGAGGATCGGGGGCGAGGCCAGGCGGAAATGCACCTCGCGCGCGCCGGCGTCGCGCATCATCCGCACGATCTTCTTGGAGGTGGTGCCGCGCACCAGCGAATCGTCGATCAGGATGATGCGCTTGCCTTCGATCGCGATGCGGTTGGCGGAATGCTTCATGCGCACGCCGGATTCGCGGATCGCCTGCGTCGGCTGGATGAAGGTGCGGCCCACATAATGGTTGCGGATGATGCCGAGCTCGAACGGCACGCCGGAATATTGGGCATAGCCGACGGCAGCGGGCACACCGGAATCCGGCACCGGCACCACCACGTCGACATCGACATGGCTCTCGCGCGCGAGCTGCGCGCCAAAATTCTTGCGCACCTCATAGACGGAACGGCCATGCACGATGGAATCCGGCCGCGAGAAATAGATGTATTCGAACACGCAAGGGCGCGGCGGCCTCAGTGGGAACGGCTTGTGGGTCTGTGCGCCATTGTCGTCGAACACGATGACTTCGCCGGGGTCGATGTCGCGGATGAATTTGGCGCCGATGATATCGAGCGCACAGGTCTCCGACGTCAGGATCGGGCAGCCGTCGAGCTCCCCCAGCACCAGCGGCCGGATGCCGAGCGGGTCGCGCGCGCCGATCAGCTTCTTGTTGGTCATGGCGACCAGCGCATAGGCGCCCTCGATGGTGCGCAGTGCCTCGATGAAACGTTCGATGAAACGGCTGCGGCGGGACTGGGCAACCAGGTGCAGGATCACCTCGGTATCGGTGGTCGACTGCATCATGGCGCCGCCCCGCACCAGGTCGCGGCGCAGCGTGAGGCCGTTGGTGAGGTTGCCATTGTGGCCGACGGCAAAGCCGCCGGCGTTCAGCTCGGCGAACAGCGGCTGCACATTGCGCAGGATGGTGGCGCCCGTGGTGGAATAGCGGACATGGCCGACCGCGACCGAGCCGGGCAGGCGCTCGATCACCTCGCGGCGAGAGAAGGTATCGCCGACCAGGCCAAGCCGCCGCTCGCTGTGGAAGCGGGCACCGTCATAGGAGACGATCCCGGCGGCTTCCTGGCCGCGATGCTGGAGCGCATGCAAGCCGAGCGCGGTGATCGCGGATGCATCGGGGTGGCCGAAAATGCCGAACACGCCGCACTCCTCGCGCAACGTGTCCCCTTCGAGGTCGTCCTGTGTTTCGATCGCGGCTTGTCCGAACCGGGGATCGAGTTGGGCGTCAGCGGAGGGGTTTTGCATCTCGTCCATTGCGCCTCTCTGTCGGCTTCCTGTGTCGGCTTCGCTCACTCGCCCTGTCGGCTCACTTGCGCAGTCACTTGCCCGATCACTTGGCCGCCGGTTTCTCGATCAGCTTTTTGAGCTGGTCGCGGGCAGGTTTGCTGTAGCCATCGCCGCTGCCCGGCGGGGGCTGGTCGGCGTCGGTCTGATCGTCTTCCGGTTTATTCTTCTTGAATTTCTTTAAGATGGTGTTCTCGGGGTCGTCCGGCAAGAGCGACATTAACCAATCCCCGGTTCCCTGCAGCACGACCCGGGATTTGGCGTTGGAAACCCAGTCCGGACGCTGCTTGTCGGGCACCAGCCAGATGAAGAACAGAAAGGCGACCACCACGATCAACAGGCCGCGGGCGAGCCCGAACAGGAAACCGAGGGTGCGGTCGAGCGCGCCGATTCGCGAATCGAGGATCATGTCGGAGATGCGGACCGTGATCACGGAGACCACGATCAGGGTGCCCACGAACACGCCGGCGACGACCACCACCGAGGCGACGGTGTCGTTGTTGAAATAACTTTTCGCGGTCGGCAGCAGCTTGTTGAAGGAGTAGAGCGTGACCAGGGCCGCGGCACCCCAGGCGGCGATCGAGAGAACCTCGCGCATGAAGCCGCGGACCATCGCCAGCAGCCCCGAAATCAGCATGACGCCGAGCAGGATGAGATCGAGGATCGTTATCGGCATCGGCTAGTCTGGTCCGCTGGCAAATCCAAGGGCAAATCGAAGTGCAAATCGAAGTTCCGAATCGGCGCGTCGGTTAGTCCTGCCCAACGGGGCGTCCGGCAAGGCCGGGAATGCGCTTGTCCATTACGCCTCACGCGGGCGTTGTATAGCGGCGCCGCGGCCTTGCGTCACGCCCGGCTAGCCGCTGTCGCGGCGGAATCTCGCGGGTGTGGCATTTTTCTCGGGGTGAGCGCTGTCCCGGCTCGTTTTGGGGCCGCCGCGTGCGGCGATCTCAGCAACCAGGGTGGTGAGCGCGCCAATCGTGGTCAGGGACAGGCCGGCGTCGCCCGAAACCTCGCCACGCGCCGATTCGGCCAGCACGGCGCGCCCGAATCCGAGCTTGGCCGCCTCTTTCAGCCGCACCGGCGTCTGGGCCACGGGACGGACCGCGCCGGAGAGCGAAATCTCGCCGAAATAGACCGCATCCGTCGGCAAGGGGGCATTGACCAGCGAGGAAACCAGCGCGGCGGCAGCAGCCAAATCCGCCGCAGGTTCCTGGATGCGCAGGCCGCCTGCAACGTTGAGATAGACGTCATGGCCGGAGAGTTTCACCCCGCAATGGGCCTCCAAGACCGCGAGCACCATCGACAGACGGCTCGGGTCCCAGCCGACCACGGCCCGCCTTGGCGTGCCGAGCGAGGTCGGCGCCACCAGCGCCTGCAGTTCGACCAGGACCGGGCGGGTGCCCTCGATGCCGGCAAACACCGCCGTGCCCGGCGTGCCCAGATCGCGCTCCGACAGGAACAGTTCGGAGGGGTTGGAAACCTCGCGTAAGCCCAGACCCGTCATCTCGAACACGCCGATCTCGTCGGTCGGTCCGAACCGGTTCTTGACCGCGCGCAGGATGCGGAATCGCTGCGAACCTTCGCCCTCGAAGGACAGCACGGCGTCAACCATGTGCTCGACCACGCGGGGGCCGGCGATCTGGCCGTCCTTGGTCACGTGGCCGACCAGGATGATGGCGGCTCCCGATTTCTTGGCAAAACGAATGAGGGCCTGTGCGGATGCGCGGACCTGGGTGACCGTACCCGGCGCGGACTCGACCGTGTCGGTCCACATGGTCTGGATCGAGTCGATCACGATCAGCCGCGGCACGGTGCCCTCGGAAAGGGTTGAGACGATATCCTCAACCGACGTCTCGGCGGCGAGCTGCACCGGCGCGTCGGCAAGGCCGAGGCGCTCGGCGCGCAGCCGCACCTGCGCGATGGCCTCTTCGCCTGAAATGTAGACGGCGCGATGCCCGGCGCGCGCCAGCATCGAGGTGGCCTGCGTGAGCAGCGTCGATTTG
>JAFAUV010000075.1 GCA_019243075.1 Bradyrhizobium sp. | reverse complement strand
CCGGTCACGGGCTGGGAGCTGATGCAGATTGCTGCGATCCAGCAGGCGATCCAGGCGTTCGAGGATGTCATCGCCGACCTCGATGCCGAAATGGAAGCCGCCGCCTGATTTCCTTGCGTGATGGCCCTCATCCGATGGCGTGGACCGCAGTCGGCGGCACGATCGGATCAGGCCTGGAGGTACCGCTGCTTCAACTCGGCGCGCTCGTGCATTCCGAGACCAAGCCCATCCCGGAAATAGCCTTCGAGGTCGCCGTACTGGGTACTGATGGCCTCGAAGCCGGCCGCGAGGAAGGATGATTCCACCGATCCGATGGCCTGCCTGACATCGAGCGGCAGGTCGGGCGCCGAGTTGGGGTCGCGGCGATAGAACTGGTTGGTGAGGAGATAGTCCTCGGAGATCACCTTCTCCGGCACGCCTAGCGCATACAGCAGCAGCGCGACGGCAAAGCCGGTGCGGTCCTTGCCTGCCGTGCAATGGATCACCAGCGGTGCGGTGTCGGCCAGCAGATGCGCGAACAGGTCGCGGAAGCTGTGCGTGTTGAGGCGGACATAGCCACGATAGGATTCGCGCATGATCTCCAGCGCGTCGCTCGAGGACAGCGCGCGCGCCTGGAGTTTTGCGCGTAGTGCCGCGACCACCGTCGGTTCGATCGGCAACGAATGCACGGCGATCTCCTCCATGACGCAGGCTGCAGCGACACGCTCCTGGACGCCGCGGAAATCGAACGCGCTCTTGACGCCGAGGCCGCGCACCACCTTGATGTCCTGCTCGGTCAGATGGCCAAGATGGTTGGAGCGAAAGATCCGCCGCCATCGCAGCGCGCGGCCGTCCGACGTTGGATAGCCCCCGAGATCGCGGAAATTGCTGGCGCCTTCGAGGCTGAGGTGACGGGCGGGGAGTTCTGTCATCGCACCCAGCTTAAGCCATCATCTGCGGCAGAGAAATGGCCTTGAGCCGGTTGGTGGGGCGGTTCCGCTCTGCGCGGCATGCGAATCAAAATCGGCACGAACCCGAGTTCAGCAAATAAAATGGGCCGAGACGCTTTGGTTTCGGCCCTTCAGTCCTTGAACTTCGCGCAGTTCTTGAACTTGCGACCGGTTCGGCCGCGCGCGATCCAGCCATGGCTCCGGCGACGGGCAGCCCGTCAATGCTCCCAGGTCGGCTTGAAGCCGGGCAGGGACTCCTGAATCGCCGCTTCGTGGTACCAGCTGCCGCTGCAAAGCGCCTCGTTCACAAGCGGGGCGTTCTCGATCGACGATTTCAGTTCGCCATAGCTGCGACCGCCGAGAGCCGCGCGGCCCCCGGCCGGGAATTGATAGATCTTCGCAGATCCCTGGTTGAGAATAGCACTCATCGGTAGCTCCTTGAGCCGCAACGTCTGCCGTGATGGTGCGCTCGACTCGTTCTCTTGTGGTTACCAAACTCGATATCTGTCATGGCGTTGCGGATGCAATGTGATTAATTCACGATCAGTTTCTGCATCCTTTGTAAGCATTTTGGCCGATGCCTCGCGCTAGGGCAGGGTTTCGCGCAGCCAACGCTTGGGCAAGGGAATAACCGTCCTCGTCCCGCGGGCGGCTGCCGGACCACTGCCGGGATTTGACGTCGCTTTGGTCGCCACACCCGGCGAAGGAGCAGGTGCCGCGGAATCAAGCGGAATCCGGCAACGTTGCTGCCATTTTGCCACGGCATGGTAAGGCGCGACGCGCTGCTTTGCCGCACCCTCTCATGCCTGACAAAGTTGTGGATGGCGCGGTCCGAAAGCACGCCCGAACGATCTGCCGCAGTGCAGCAGGCTGGCACGTTAAATGCTTTGTGACGGGCGGCTGACCATGGCCGGGTATGGGCGGGGAACCATTCCTTTCGGTCTTCCCGTCTTTGAAATAAGACCATCGATAGAGAGGCTCAATGACGAAGTACAGGCTCGAGTACATCTGGCTCGACGGATACACGCCGACGCCGAATTTGCGCGGCAAAACTCAGATCAAGGAATTTGCGTCCTTCCCGACGCTCGAACAGCTTCCATTGTGGGGCTTCGACGGTTCGTCGACCATGCAGGCCGAAGGCCACAGCTCGGATTGCG
Organism: Bradyrhizobium sp.; assembly: GCA_019243075.1. Taxonomy (GTDB): domain Bacteria; phylum Pseudomonadota; class Alphaproteobacteria; order Rhizobiales; family Xanthobacteraceae; genus Bradyrhizobium. Next base: position 3,480 of record JAFAUV010000075.1, on the reverse strand, counting down.
TGCTAAAGCCGGTCGCCGTCTTCCCGGACGGAGCGCGCACCAACGGCGTGCTGGTGATGTGCGAGGTCATGATGCCGGACGGCAAGACCCCGCACCCGAGCAACAAGCGCGCCACCATTCTCGACGACGAAGGCGCCTGGTTTGGTTTCGAGCAGGAATATTTCTTCTATAAGGACGGCCGCCCGCTCGGCTTCCCGTCTTCGGGTTATCCGGCGCCGCAGGGTCCGTACTACACCGGGGTCGGCTACAACAATGTCGGCTCGGTCGCGCGCGAGATCGTCGAAAAGCATCTCGACCTTTGCCTGTTCGCCGGCATCAATCATGAGGGCATCAACGCCGAGGTGGCGAAGGGCCAGTGGGAGTTTCAGATTTTCGGGAAAGGCTCCAAGACGGCCGCCGACCAGATGTGGATGGCGCGCTATCTGATGATGCGGCTCTGCGAGACTTACGAGATCGACATCGAATGGCACTGCAAGCCGCTCGGTGACACCGACTGGAACGGCTCGGGCATGCACTCCAACTTCTCGACCAAATATATGCGCGAGGTCGGCGGCAAGGAATATTTCGAAGCGCTGATGAAGCAGTTCGAAAACAACATCGATGCCCATATCGCGGTCTATGGCCCGGACAACCATATGCGTTTGACCGGCAAGCACGAGACGGCGCCGTGGAATAAATTCAGCTACGGTGTGGCCGATCGCGGCGCCTCCATTCGTGTTCCGCACAGCTTCGTCAACAACGGCTACAAGGGTTATCTCGAGGATCGCCGTCCGAACTCGCAAGGCGACCCCTACCAGATCGCTTCGCAGATCCTGAAGACGATCTCCGAGGTGCCGACCGGCGCCAAGGCTGCTGCCTGAGCCTGAGGCGGCTGCAAACCATCTGCTCGGGCGGGGGCGCCTGTGCTGAACATGATCCGTCAGAGCCTCGCCGCTCTGGCGGATCACTGCTTTATGACGCGCGTTTGCGCTGCTTTCGCCGGCGCCATGGAGTACGATCTTGAACCAATGCGCCTGGCGTGAGGCAGGAGCAGCCAATGGGGAATGTAGTGCGTCTGCTGTCGACGCTGGCTCTGCGCGGGGCGCTGGTCGAGCTTGCGGGACAATACCAGGCGAAGACGGCCGTGACGCTCGATGCCGATTATGCGCCGACCGTCGGGCTGTTGAAGCGCCTGCGCGAAGGCGAGCAAGCGGACGTGCTCATCCTCACCCGCGAGGGTCTCGACGAACTGCTGGCCGAAGGCGCGGTCGTGGCGTCCAGCAGGATCGATCTCGCGCGCTCCTATGTCGGCCTCGCGGTCAAGGTCGGCGATCCGCATCCCGATATCTCGACCGAAGCCGCGTTCGTCGCCGCGTTGCTCAAGGCGCGGTCGGTGGCCTATTCGCGCAGCGGCGCCAGCGGCATCTATTTTGCCGAGCTTATCCAGCGGCTCGGTATTGCCGCCGCGGTCAACGCCAGGGCGACCATCACGACCGGATTCACGGCCGAGCGGCTCATCCGTGGTGACGCGGATCTCGCCGTCCAACAGCTCAGTGAATTGAAGCAGGTCGCAGGCGTCGAGCTCGTCGGCCCGATCCCGCTCAGCCTGCAGACCGCGGCGATCTTCACCGGTGGCCGCATGGCCGCGTCTGCGAACGCCGCAGCGGCCGACGCGCTCCTGAAATACCTGGCTTCTCCCGAGGTCGCGCCGCTGCTGTGCGAGTCCGGACTTGAGGTTTGAATTCGCCGGCAGCGCGAGGCAACCGTCGCTTTCATGGAACAGCGGTCTGCCACGCTGGTTCTCCCCAATGTGCAAGGGAGCATCCCGATGATCCGAAAACTGTCGTCCGGCGAGTATCGCCTCTATTCCCGCAAGGTCGATCCCAAGACCGGCAAGCGCCGCAATCTCGGCACCTTCAAGTCCCGCGCGGCGGCGCAAAAGCACGAGCGCGCCGTGCAATATTTCAAGCGGCATTAAGCAGGCCGAATACGCTTTCCCTGCAGCCCGAGATGCCCTAAGAGCGGCCGCGACGATTTCTCCTTTCTCGCGTGCCCATGATCCGCCTCGACAATATCAGCAAGCAGCAAGGCCACCAGATCCTGTTCATCGAAGCTTCCGCAGCGCTTCAGAAGGGTGAGAAAGCGGGTCTCGTCGGACCCAATGGCGCCGGCAAGACCACGCTGTTTCGGATGATCACCGGCCAGGAGCAGCCCGATGAAGGGCAGGTCGCGGTCGATCGCGGCGTCACCATCGGCTATTTCAGCCAGGATGTCGGCGAGATGTCGGGCCGCAGCGCGGTCGCCGAGGTGATGGACGGCGCCGGTCCGGTCGCGGCCGTGGCGATCGAGCTGAAGCAGCTCGAGGCCGCGATGGCCGATCCCGATCGCGCCGACGAGATGGAGGAGATCATCGCCCGCTACGGCGAGGTGCAGGCCCGCTTCGAGGAGCTCGACGGCTACGCGCTGGAAACGCGGGCGAGGGAGGTTCTCGCCGGCCTAAGCTTCAGCCAGGAGATGATGGAGGACGACGTCGGAAATCTCTCCGGCGGCTGGAAAATGCGGGTGGCGCTGGCGCGCATTCTCCTGATGCGCCCCGACGTGATGCTGCTGGACGAGCCGAGCAACCATCTCGATCTGGAAAGCCTGATCTGGCTCGAGCAGTTCCTGCAGGCCTATGACGGCGCGCTGATGATGACCTCGCATGACCGCGAGTTCATCAACCGCATCGTCACCAAGGTGGTCGAGATCGATGCGGGTTCGCTGACGACCTATTCCGGAAACTACGAGTTCTACGAACAGCAACGCGCGCTCAACGAGAAGCAGCAGCAGGCGCAATTCGAGCGCCAGCAGGCAATGCTGGCGAAAGAGATCAAATTCATCGAGCGTTTCAAGGCGCGCGCCTCGCATGCCGCGCAGGTGCAGAGCCGGGTCAAGAAGCTGGAGAAGATCGAACGCGTCGAGCCGCCGCGGCGGCGGCAGGCGATAGCGTTCGATTTCCAGCCGGCGCCGCGCTCCGGCGAGGACGTCGTAAGCCTGAACAACGTTCACAAGAGCTACGGCAGCCGCCGCATCTATCACGGCTTCGACTTCATGATCCGCAGAAAGGAGCGCTGGTGCGTGATGGGCGTCAACGGCGCCGTCAAGTCGACCTTGCTGAAACTGGTCGCGGGCGATGCCGAACCCGACGCGGGCGGCGTGACCATTGGCGCCAGCGTCAAAATGGGCTATTTCGCCCAGCACGCGATGGATCTGCTCGACGGCGAGCGCACCGTTTTCCAGTCGCTGGAGGACCAGTTTCCGACCGCGGGGCAGGGCTCTTTGCGCGCACTCGCGGGCTGTTTCGGATTCTCCGGCGACGACGTCGAGAAGCGCTGTCGCGTTCTCTCGGGCGGCGAGAAGGCGCGGCTGGTGATGGCGAAGATGCTGTACGATCCGCCGAACTTCCTGGTGCTGGACGAGCCCACCAACCATCTCGATCTCGCGACCAAGGAGATGCTCATC
>JAFAUV010000305.1 GCA_019243075.1 Bradyrhizobium sp. | reverse complement strand
CCTGGTTGATCATGCGAATGCATCCGGACGAGACGCTCTTGCCGATCGTCCACGGCTCGACGGTGCCATGGATGCGGTAGAGCGTGTCCTTGTTGCCCTGCCACAGATACATCGCGCGGGGGCCCAGCGGGTTGCGCGGGCCGCCGGCCATGCCAAGCCCGCTGCGCAGCTCGGAAAGCTGGCGCCGCAGGTCGGGCTGGCGGTCGACCATCTCGCGGGGCGGATACCAGTCGGGCCATTCCTGCTTGTCGTGGATCGTGGCGGTGCCCGACCAGCCGAAGCCCTCGCGGCCGACGCCGACGCCATAGCGGATGGCGCGGCCGTTGCCCTCGATGAAATAGAGATAGTGGGCCCGCGGATCGATGATGATGGTGCCCGGCGCCTCGCCCGACTGGTAGGCCACGGTCCGGCGCAGGAAGGCCGGGTCGACGTCGGACAGACGGGTGGCGGGAACAGCGAACTTCTCGCCGTCGACGGCCGCATAGGTCGACGCATATTGGCGCTCAAGCGCCGGATCGACCGGACGCGCGGCCGGACGCTCATGCGCGGGCGGCGGCGCGCCGCGGTAGCCGGGCGGCAGCTCCGGCTCGATGTCCATCGGCCGGCGCGCGCCGTAATAGGGCTGCGGCTCATATTGCGGCGCGCCATAGCCCGGGTAGCCGTAGCCGGGAGGCGGATAGGACGGGCGGGCATAGACGGGCGGCCCGTAACCCGGGGGGCCATAGCCCGGCGGCCCATAGTCGGGACGTCGGTAACCTTGCGGAGGGTAGTCCGGAGCGTAATCCGGCGACCCATAGGGCTGCGGAGACCCATAGGGCTGCGGGCGATAATTTCCCTGGCACGACGAGGAGAATCGCTCGTCGCAGCTCTGGGCAGCCGCCGTTCCCGCCGACAGCCCGGCGGCAAGGGTGATGCAGGCGGTGACGACGAAGCGGGACGAGACCGGGCGGTACGACATGGACAGCGCGCCTTTACAAGTGCCTCCCCGCCTCCATCATCGTACCGGAAAGGGCGAAATTAGGACAGCGCGATGGCAGCCGTGATGACGCGGACGCTCCCCGGCTCCTGGCGGCGATCGGATGAAGGCTGTTGGCGACCCGGCGTGGCACGAGGCCAAACGCTCGCTCCTCAGGCGGCGGGGCGGGCGAGGGCAGTGGGGACCTCGATGTCGATCTCCAGCGTCGAGACTGTCTCGCCCCGGCTCATGGTGACACGGACCTTGTCGTCCTCGACCGGGACGTGGCGGCAGATCACCGCCAGGATCTCCTCGCGCAGCACCGCGACGAGGTCGGTCTGCCCGATCAGCGCCCGCTCATGCGCCAGCAGGATCTGCAGGCGCTCGCGCGCCACCGGTGCGGAGCTGCGCCGTCCCCACATGTTGAACAGGCTCATGCGGCTCTCCTTGTCAGACGACAGACATCAGACGACGGATGACAGATATCGAAAGGGACGTATCTGATCCCTGACCTCTGACCTTTGTCATCTCTCATCTGTCCTCCGTCATCCGTTCTCTGTCATCCGATTCACGCCGCCCGCTTGGGGAACAGCTTGCCGAGCAGGCCCTTGCGCTCGCTCGGGATCGTCATCTCGATGCTCTCGCCCAGCAGCCTGCGGGCGGCATCGTGATAGGCGCGCGCCGGCGCGCTTGCCGGGGTGCCGATGGTGATCGGCACGCCGAGATTCGCGGCGCGCAGCACCTCCTCGCTTTCGGGAATGATGCCGACGAGCGGCGTCGACAGGATCTCCAGCACGTCCTGAACGTTGAGCATCTCGCCGCGCGCCGCACGCGACAGATCGAACCGGGTGAGCAGCAGATGCTTCTCGACGCGCTCGCCCTTCTCGGCACGCACCGTCTTGGCGTCGAGGAGCCCGATCATGCGGTCGGAGTCGCGCACCGAGGAGACCTCCGGATTGGTCACCACGATGGCGATGTCGGCGTGGCGCATCGCCATCGTGGCGCCGCGCTCGATGCCGGCCGGGCTGTCGCACAGCACGAAGTCGAACTTCTCCTTGAGCTCGCCGATCACGCGGGCGACGCCCTCCTCTGTGAGCGCGTCCTTGTCGCGGGTTTGCGACGCCGGCAGCAGCCAGAGGTTTTCCAGCCTTTTGTCGCGGATCAAGGCCTGCGGCAATTTCGCGACGCCCTGCACCACGTTGATGAGGTCGAACACGACGCGGCGCTCGGCGCCGAGCACGAGATCGAGGTTGCGCAAGCCGACATCGAAATCGACCACCGCGACTTTCTGACCGTTCTGGGCGAGCGCCGCACCGATCGCGGCGGTGGAGGTGGTCTTGCCCACTCCGCCCTTGCCTGACGTCACCACCAGCACCTTGGCCATGTTCTTTCTCCTTTACTGTTGAATCAGTTGAGCGGCGTAATCCGCAACGTTTCGCCTTCGAGCCACGCCTGCGCTGGTCGGTTGCGAAGAGCGGCGTCGAACTCTTCCGCAGTCCGGTAGAAGCCGTCGATGGCGAGCAACTCGGCCTCGATTTTCTGGCAATAGATGCGCGCGGCCGAATTGCCGTTGATGCCGGCCATGGCGCGGCCGCGCAGCGTGCCGTAGATGTGAATGGAGCCGCCGGCCACGATCTCGGCGCCGGAGGAGACCGATCCGACGACGGTGACGTCGCCTTCGGGGAAGATGATCGACTGGCCGGAGCGCACCGGGCTGTCGAGCAGGAGCGATGTCGGCGGAGCCGCCTCCGCCTTGGCCTCGCCCTTTTGCTCGCGCGGCTGCGTCACCGCGCAGCTTCGTCCGCCCGAGAGCAGCGGCGGCATGTTCGGCGCAAGCGCGGCGGCCGCAACGCCTTCAATGCCGAGCACGCGAATGCCGCGCTGCTCCAGACTGAGCAGGAGATGGGAAATCGCCGGCCTCGAGATGTCGACGGCGGCGAGATCGAGCACGACCGGCTTGCCGACAAAGAAGCCCGGCGAACGGGCGAGCGTTTCGTCGATTTCCGAAAGCCAGTCGACGATCGGCACGCTCGGTGCAAACACAAAGGCCACGTAGGAGCGGCCGCGCAGACGAACCGGCTGGCGTGTGAGCTCTGATTTCGGGTCCAAGACCTTTGTGTCCATGACTGGCGACTCGCCTTTCTTACTGAAGGGTTACAGAGCGCCGGTTATGGTTAACGCGGCTTTAAGACTTTCTGGACGCGCGCGGGCCAAAATTTGACAAAAGCACGGCGGGCGCACGCCTTGCGCGAGCCCTTACAACGCGGGGTCGAAAGCAGAACGACATGGAACCGCCGCCGGCACCCCTGCTTCGCCTCGCCAATGACACATCAAAGTTGTTGTCCAACAAAAACTCGACTAGGTTTGGCCGTGGTTTGGGCTTAATAACGACGTGCACGAGTCGCACCACATGACAGTGGGACGATCGATGGGGAAGCGCAGGGCTCCAGATTTTTGGGCCGATCCGATTTCGAACATGTCGTGCGAGCGCGCGGCAGGCCGTGTTGCCATTGATGTGAGGCGATCGCTCGCTGCGACCGTCATCTCACCCACAGAGCTTTTTCGATCCGCGCGTTGCCCTGAAGCTTTGCCGAGTGCGGCGGCACGACCGCGCGCCTAACAGTCAGTCTCGTGAGGAGCGGCGTATGAGTGCCACGAGTGAGCAATCCCCCGCCCCCGATCGGCAAGACGCCCTGTCGCCCGCTCCCACCCCCGCAAGCGAGCGAGCCGAGCCGCGGCTCGCCGCCAGCGAAAAACCGCTGCCGCGCACACCCCGAACCGATGCGCTGCGGCCGGTACCGACGCCCGGCGACCGGCTGGAAACCGCGATGTCGGAATTCGCGCGTCGCCAGCTCGGGCCCGAAGCCGTGCCGGAGGCTGCCGACTTCAAGCGCGCAGCCAAACGCCGGGTGTTGCTTGCCGCCACCATGGGGATCGCCGGTACCGTCGGGATCGCCTCCATCGGGGCGCTATTGCTCGTCTCTTTCTTTCCCACGGGAAAGGACGCGATCCAGTCCTTTGCCGCGGCATTGCCTGCCGCAACGTCGCGATCGCCTTTCAGCAACGATGTCTCGAACGGGCCGCTGCCGCGATCGCGCACGCTGGTCGCCGAAGATGACAGAGGCGAGAGCTTTACCCACGAGCAGTCAGAACGGCTGCTGCAGCAATTCGTGCAATGGCGAGAGCAGATCGCTTTGACCGAAAAACACTGACTTTCGGGAGCAACGACAATGTCTGATCATCGGGCTGCAATGAGGAAGCGAGCAGGGCTGCGCCTTGCCGCGCGTTGGATGATCGCGCTGTCCGCCATCCTGCCGGCGGGCTCGGCGCTCGCTGCAGGCGACAATGTCAGCGTCGTGCGTGACCTCGCGGGCCGCGTCGGGCCGATTCTTGGCTCGGCGCTGGCGTGCCAGGACATCCCTCAAGCGCGCATCCAGGTCGTCGCCGACAAATTCCGCGCGGTGATCCGCGATGTCGCGACCGGCGATGCCGAGCGCGAAGATATTTCGCAGACCTTCAACCGCTACGTCTTTGCCGCGCGCGACGCCGCCGCCAACCGGACCGATTGCAAGTTGGCCGATCGCCAGCTCGCCGACCTCGAACGGTCCGTTGCCGGCCCCTCGCTGGTGTCCGTGATCGGACCGGCGGCGGCCAACGCGGCGCCGGCGCCGGTGGCATCGATCCTGCCGCCCGCGCCGCCCACGTCCGCGCCGGCCACCACCATCGCGGTGACGCCGAACGTCATGCCGGCCGTGCCGCTCACGAATTCAAACGTCCATGGCGTCACCGACAACGAGATCCGCTTCGGCATCGTGGCGCCCTTCTCCGGCTCCTCGCGAGAGCTAGGGCGCCAGATGAAGCTCGGCATCGACACCGCCTTCAACCGTGCCAACGAGACCGGCGGCGTCAATGGCCGCATGCTGCGCCTGATCGCGGCCGATGATGGCTATGAGCCGGCGCGGACGCTGGACGCGATGAAGCAGCTTTACGAAAAGGACCAGGTGTTCGGCTATGTCGGCAATGTCGGCACGCCGACGGCGGCGGTCGCCATCCCCTATGCGCTGGAACATCGCACGCTGTTCTTCGGCGCCTTTACCGGCGCCGGCCTCCTGCGCAACGATCCGCCCGACCGTTACGTCTTCAACTACCGCGCCAGCTATGCCGAGGAAACCAGTGCGGTGGTGAACTACCTGATCAAGATCCGCCGGCTGCAGCCGCGGCAGATCGCCGTGTTTGCGCAAAGCGATGCCTATGGCGATGCCGGCTTTGCCGGCGTCGCCAAGGCGTTTCGCGCCCTGGGGGTCAATGACGGCAGCATCGTGCGGCTCAACTACAAGCGCAACACCGTCGACGTCGACGAGGCCGTGGGCCAGCTCAGGGCGCAGAAACCGCAGATCAGGGCTGTCGTGATGGTGGCAACCTATCGCGCCGCCGCCAAATTCATCGAGAAGACCCGCGATAGCTATCCCGGCATGATCTATACCAACGTGTCGTTTGTCGGCTCCACGGAGCTCGCCGAAGAATTGAACCTGCTCGGACCACGCTTTGCCAACGGCGTGATCGTGACCCAGGTGGTGCCGGCGGTCGGCGGCTATTCGACCGCCGTGCTCGAATACAAGAACGCGCTGGCGAAATATTTTCCGGGCGAGGCGCCGGACTATGTCTCGCTCGAGGGATACATCGCCGCCAAGGTGCTGATCCAGGGGCTCAGGCAGAGCGGAGCGCAACTCGATACCGAGCATCTGATCGACAATCTGGAGGCGATGCGCAACATCGATCTCGGCCTCGGCACGACGCTCGGGTTCGGCCGGGCCGAGCATCAGGCCTCGCACAAGATCTGGGGCACCGCGCTCGACGACGCCGGCAAATTCACGGCGTTGGACCTGGATTAGCCGCGCGCCGACAGAGGCGGGATGTCCGCGTCTGTGAACCAAGACGGACATCCTGCTGGGCTAGCTCAAGGTCCGGCTACTGCCCTTGCGCTCGGCGTGCTCGGCCTCGACGACGAGCCGCCGCCGGGTCGGAAACAGCGTCAGGTCGTAGCGCTCGGCAACGAGGCCCCAGAGACCTTTTGGTGCAAACAGCATCACGAGGATCCCGAGCGTTCCCAGCAGGATGAGATACCAGGCGCCGAAGTCGGCGAGGTAGCGCTGCATCAGATAGAAGATGATGGCGCCGATGATCGGTCCTTCCACCGTGCCGATACCGCCGATCACGGTGATGAAGATGACATAGGCGGTCCAGTCGAGCACCGAGAAGGCGGCATCCGGTGAGATGCGCGCCTTCTGCAGGTAGATCAGTGCGCCGATCATGCCGGTCATGGCCGCAGTGGCGACATAGACGGCGAGCTTGACGCTGGTGATATCGACGGCGAGGCCCGCGGCGGCCGCCTCATTGTCGCGGATGGCGCCAAGGGCAAGACCGCGGCGCGAGCGCAGGATGAGATAGACAAAGGCCAGCGTGCCCGCCATCAGCAGCAGCGCCAGCCAATAGGAGGCGATATCACGCGCCGCCGGCGTGCGCACGTCGAGCATCGATGCGATCCAATCGATGCCGGGCACGCTCGAGGTGACCGACGGCGGGAGCGAGGTCCCGGTGCCGCCGCCAAGCGCCTTGATCTGCGCGAAGACCAGACGATAGACCTCGGCGACGACCCAGGTGCCGATGGCGAAATAGGCTTCGCGCAGCCGGAACACGATCAAGGCGGTCGGCAAGGCCAGCACCGCCGCGACGAGACCCGCGATCGGTATGGCGAGGAGCGGATTGATCTCGCCGCGCAGCGTCAGCGCGAACAGGAGATAGCCGCCGAGCCCGACAAAGGCCTGCTGGCCGACCGAGATCAGACCGGCATAACCCGCGAGCAGGTTCCAGCATTGTGCCAGCGCCAACATGTAGAACAGGAAGATCAAATCCTGGACCACGTAGCGGCCGGCTAATACCGGAACCAGCGCCAGGCCGAAGAGAATGACGCAGGCCGCAGCCGCGCTGACACGCGAGAGGCGGCCCGCCGTCTCGATGCGATACGTCCTTCCCGGTCCGGCCTCTCCGTCATCCATCATCGGCCCCTCAGTCGAGCGCGCGGGGAAACAGGCCGCGCGGCCGGATCACCAGCACCGCGAGAAAGGCAAGATGGCCGGCCAAAATCTGCCATTCCGGATCGATACGCGCGCCGATGGTCTGCGCCAGGCCGAGAACGACCCCGCCCACAAGCGTCCCCCAGAAGCTGCCGAGGCCGCCGATGATGACGGCCTCGAAGGCATAGAGCAGCCGCGCAGGACCGATGGTCGGATCGAAATTCGCCCTTAAGCCCAGATAGAGCGCGGCGATCGCGACCACGACGAAGGTAATCGCCATTGCGGTCGCAAATACCCGCTGGTGATCGATGCCCATGAGCTGCGCGACTTCGAGGTCGTCCGAGCTCGCGCGAAAGGCGCGGCCGATCGGGGTGCGGTAGAAAATGAAATTGAGCAGCATGATGACCGCGATCGCCGACAGCAGGGTCAATAGTGGCACGACGCCGATGGCGATGCCGCCGCCGAGCGGGATCGATGCGGTCTCGATCGCGCCAGAACGCAGACGCTGGCTGTCCGCGGAGAAAAACTGCAACAGTCCGTTCTGGATGATGATGGAAAGACCGAAGGTGACAAGCAGCGGCGGCAGCAGGTCCCGTCCCAGCGTGCGGTTCAGCAGCAGGTACTGAAGCGCGAAGCCGATCGCGAACAGAAACGGAAATGCGATCAGTACCGCGACGAACGGATCGAGGCCGAACCTGTCGCCGACGACCAGAATGACAAAGGCGGCCAGCACGATCAGATCGCCATGGGCAAGATTGACCAGCCGCATCACCCCGAAGATGAGCGAGAGCCCGGCCGCGAACAGGGCGTAGAGGCCGCCAAGCAGAACGCCCTGGATCAATGCGTCGAGCCAGCCGGACATTTCACGATCCGAAATAGGCGCGGTGAATCTGCTCGCGCGTCAGGGTCTCGGGGCGGCCGGCGAGCGACAGCCGTCCCTCCTGGAAGCAGTAGAGGCGATCGGCGACTTTCATCGCCTGGACGATGTCCTGCTCCACCAGCACGATGCTGGTGCCCTCGGCCTCGATCTGCGGCAGCGTGGCGTAGATGTCGGTGATGATGATCGGCGCCAGCCCGAGGCTGATCTCGTCGCACAGCAGGATGCGGGGATTGGACATCAGGGCGCGACCGATCGCGGCCATCTGCTGCTGGCCGCCCGACAAGGTCGACGGGGCCGAGGATCGCCTTTCCTTCAGGATCGGAAACAGCGAATAGACGCGATCGAGCGTCCACTGGCCCTGCGCCTTTGGCTCCCGCATCTTGCCGCCATGGGCGCCGATCCTAAGGTTCTCCTCCACCGTCAACGATGGAAACAACCGCCGCCCTTCGGGCACCAGCGCGATGCCGAGCTTGACGATGTCGGAGGCGGCCAGCGCCCCGATCGGCTCACCGTCGAACAGCACGCTGTCGGGCGCGCCCCGAATGAGGCCGGCGATCGCCTTGAGGAAGGTCGACTTGCCCGCGCCGTTCGCACCGATGATCGCAATGGTCTCGCCCTGGTCCAGCGTCATATCGATGCCGTACAGCGCCTGGAAGTCGCCGTAGAACGCGGTGAGCTTGCGGGCCTCCAATAGCGGCATGGGTCAGGTCTCGATCCCGATATAGATCTGATGCACGTCGGGCCGTTGCATGACTTCCTTCGGCGCGCCCTCCGCGATCTTGCGGCCGAAATTGAGCACCACCA
>JAFAUV010000431.1 GCA_019243075.1 Bradyrhizobium sp. | reverse complement strand
AGCCTTGCGTCGGCCTGTGACGCTCCTCACAATCAGAGGCGAAACGGCGGAATCGGGACGAAGCCTTACCGGTCGTCCACGATCACCTTGCCGTCGTTTGGTAACGATCCCTGGGGGACCAGTTCAACCTCGCCGCCAAGTTTTGCCACCGCGCGCAGCGTTGCGACAATCTGCTCGCGCAGGCCATCGCTGGACAAGGCGCATTCGGCCTTCAGCGTCATGGCGTCGCTTTCATCGGCACGCGTCACCACGAGCCGCAACCGACCCAATTCGGGATGACGGCGGCCGATCTCCGCAATCTGCTCGGGACGCACGAACATGCCCTTGACCTTGGTGGTCTGGTCGGCGCGGCCCATCCAGCCCTTGATGCGCATATTGGTGCGCCCGCAGGGGCTGGGTCCCGGCAGCGCGGCAGTGAGGTCGCCGAGCGCGAGCCTGATCCAGGGATGATGCGGATCGAGCGAGGTGACGACGATCTCGCCGACGTCGCCCTCGGCGACGGGATCGCCGGTGCCCGGCTTGACGATCTCCAGGATGAGGTCCTCGTTCACCACCATGCCTTCGCGCGCCGGGGTCTCGAAAGCGACCAGGCCGAGATCGGCGGTGCCGAAGGCCTGGTAGGCATCGATGCCGCGCGACCTGATCTCGGCTTGCAGCGAGGGCGGGAAGGCTGCGCCCGAGACCATCGCGCGCTTGAGCGAGGAGACATCGCGGCCTGCGACGGCGGCCGCATCGAGCAGGATTTTCAGAAAATCCGGCGTCCCGCTGTAACCGATCGGACGATAAGCCTCGATCAGCTCGAATTGCGCCTCGGTATTGCCAGGGCCGGCCGGAATGACGGCGCAGCCGAGCGCGCGCGCGGAAGTGTCGAAGATGAAGCCGCCCGGGGTGAGATGATAGCTGAAGGTGTTGAGCACGACATCGCCGGCGCGAAAGCCCACAGCAAAGAGAGCGCGCGCGCCGCGCCAGGGATCGGTCTGAGCGCCTTCGGGCTCGAAGATGGGTCCTGGGGAGGTGAACAGCCGCGCGAACGAGCCGGCGGGCTCGGCCACGAAGCCGCCGAACGGTGGTGTTGCCTGGTGCAGGGCAGGAAGTTCCGACTTGCGCAGGACCGGCAGTTCCGCGAGCGCCGCGCGGCTGTTGACGCCAGCCGGGTCGATGCCCTTCAGCCGCTCGGCATAGCCGGGCGCCGCCATCGCCTTGCGCAGCAGGTCCGGCAATCGCGCAAACAGTTCCGCCTCACGCGCGGCGGGATCGCGGGTTTCGCGGGCGTCGTAATGGTCGGTCATGGCGGGTCCTCGGGATGCGGTCCGATTGCACGGTGCTTTGCGCGTGCTATGAGACCTCGGCCAGCGGAATTGGAGCAGGGAACGCAATGGCTGAAGGACGGGCCGCCGTGGCCGACGATCAGGTCGACATCGTCGCGAAGCTGAAGCAGCGCATGGTGGATCACTGTCTGCCGTTGTGGTCGGGCGAAGGCTGGGATGCGGGGGCCGGCGGCTTCGTCGATCGATTGAGCGACGATGGCCGCGCCGATCGGCTGGCGCCGCGGCGGGTCTTCGTGCAGGCGCGGCAGATCTATTGCTATGCCAAGGCGGCGCAGATGGGCTGGTACCCGGAGGGCCGCGAGATCGCGCTCAAGGGGCTGGAATATTGTCTGGCCAAGGCGAAGGCGCCCGATGGGCGGCCGGGCTATGTCCATACCCTGACGCCTGAGGGCGCGGTGCTGGATCCGCTGCGGGACAGCTACGATCATGCGTTCGTGTTGTTGGCGCTTGCGACCGTCTACGGGCTCGACCGCGATGCGCAGCTTCGCAGCGAAATCGATTCGCTGCTGTCGTTCATGGATTCCCACCTGCGCTCGCCGCACGGCGGCTTCCTGGAAGGGCTCCCGCCGTCGCTGCCGCGCCGGCAGAATCCGCAAATGCATCTGTTCGAAGCGATGATCGCGACTTTCGAGGCGACGCACGATCTGACCTTCCAGAACCGCGCCGGCGATTTCTATGCACTGTTCCTCGGCAACCTCTACGACAAGCGCACCGGCGTTCTGGGCGAATATTTCGAGGAAGATTTCTCGCGAATCGAGCCGGTCAGCGTCGAGCCGGGCCATCAGGCGGAATGGGTGTGGCTGCTGAAGGGATTTGAACGCATCACGGGATGCCCGACCGCCCGTCCGCGCGCGGAACTGATGCAGGCGGCGCTGCGCTATCGCGACCCGCTCAACGGTTGCCTGGTCGATGAAGGCGATGCCGAGGGCAACATCCGGCGCCACACGCGCCGACTGTGGCCGCAAACCGAGATCGCCAAGGCGTGGATCGCTCAGGCCGAAGCGGGCGAAGCCGGAGCAGCGGATGAGGCCCGCGCGGCGCTTTCGCGCCTCGAACGGCTCTATCTCAGCCATCCAGTGGCGGGCGGCTGGTACGATCAATTCGATCGCGACGGCAAGTCGCTGGTCGCCACCATCCCTGCCTCTTCGTTCTATCATGTTCTCTGCGCGGTGACGGAAGCGGAGCAGGTGCTCGGCTGACGCCGATTGTTGTTTTGACGCGTTTTCTTCACGCGAACCGGTCCTGACTTCGGTCGAAAACGCTATGTTCAGAGCCACCTTTTCCGCCGTTTGAAGCTTTTCAGGTTCTTGAAACTCTTGCGCTGGTCGCCAGCGCCGCCAAGATAGAACTCCTTCACGTCCTCGTTGTCGCGCAGCTCATCGGCGGAGCCATCGAGCACGACCTTGCCCTGTTCCATGATGTAGCCGTGGCTTGCCACCGAGAGCGCTGCGCGGGCGTTCTGCTCGACCAGGAGGATGGTGACGCCGAGATCGCGATTGATCTCCTTGATGATGGCGAACACTTCCTTGACGAGCAGCGGCGACAGACCCATCGACGGCTCGTCCATCAGGATCATCTTGGGGCGCGCCATCAGCGCCCGGCCGATCGCAAGCATCTGCTGCTCGCCCCCGGAGAGATAGCCGGCAAGCCCAGTGCGCTCCTTCAGGCGCGGAAAATATTTGAACACCATGTCGATGTCGGCAGCCACCTCGCCGTCGCTGCGGGTGAATGCGCCGAGCTTGAGGTTCTCCAGCGAGGTCATGTCGGCGACGATGCGCCGCCCCTCCATCACCTGGAAAATGCCGCGGCGGACGATCTTGTCGGGATCGATGCCGTCGATCCGCTCGCCGTCGAACACGATCTCGCCGCGCGTGACCGCGCCGTCCTCGGTCTTGAGCAGCCCCGAGATCGCCTTCAGCGTGGTCGATTTGCCGGCACCATTGGCGCCGAGCAGGGCGACAATGGCGCCCTTCGGCACCTCCATGCTCAAGCCTCGCAGCACCAGGATGACATCGTCATAGACGACCTCGATGTTGCGCACGCCGAGGAGGGGCGCGGGGACGCTGGACATTGCTGGGCGTGTAGCCGCGGCGGTCTCGCTCATGACTGGCACCGTATTGTTACTCGTCATCGCCGGGCTTGACCCGGCGATCCATCTTACGAGGAAGACTCCTTTTTCGATGGATGCGCGGGTCAAGCCCGCGCATGACGATTTGTGAGTGATGAGAGACGCGAGCTCACCACCCGAACCATTCGGCCTTGCGCGGCAGCTCGACGGTCTTGACCTTTTCGAGCTTGATCGTGCCCTTGGCCATCAAGTCGTTGAGGTCGCCATCGGTCGAGCCGGATACCTTCGCGCGGTAGAGGTCGACGTTGAGCGTGCCGCGATGGTCCTTCGCGGTCCAGGTCGAGGGATTGCAGACGCCTTCCATGCCGGCCGGCACCCAGTCCTTCTTCTGGTAGAAGCCTTTAGCGACGTTCTCGCCGGTGGCGCCGCCGTTCTTGGCGGCCCAGTCCAGCGCTTCCTTCATGTAGAGCGCGGAGCAGACGCCGGCGAGGTAGTGCACGGGGCGATAGACCTTGCCGGTCGGGTCGCTCATCTTGGAGATTTCCATCACCGTCTTCATGCCGGGTGCGTCGCCGCCCCAGCCGACTGCGGTGCGCAACGGGAAGATCACGCCATCGGCCGCATCACCCGCGGTCTTGGCGGCGTTCTCATCCATGCCCCAGACGTTGGAGAGGAATTGCACGTCGACGCCGGCTGCCTTGCAGGCCTTCATTACGGAGATGTTGGAGGCGGCGGTGTTGCCGAGATAGGCGTAGTTGGCGCCGGAGCTTTTCAGGCTCAGGCACTGTGCGGAGTAGTCGCCTGGCGCCAGCGCGAACACCAGCGGCGGCAGCACCTC
>JAFAUV010000416.1 GCA_019243075.1 Bradyrhizobium sp. | reverse complement strand
ACCGATCATCGGGTAGTTCGGTGCCGCGCCTTGCGTCTCCTTGATGTCCTCGGCCCATTTCGAGTGGCGGTCCACCGGATCGACCGAAAGGCCGATCAGCTTGACGCCGCGCTTGTCGAACTCCGGCTTCAGCTTGGCCACGGCGCCGAGCTCAGTGGTGCAGACCGGCGTAAAATCCTTCGGATGCGAGAACAACAGCGTCCAGGAATTGCCGATCCAGTCATGGAAATTGATTTTACCTTCGGTGGTTTCGGCTTCGAAATCGGGGGCAGTGGCGCCAATTGGAAGTGCCATGGGACGACCTCATGTCGTTCAGGTTACAGGGGAATTTTGTTCTGCCAGCATAACTGGCAGGGCGGACTTTGTGAACAAGCGAGCCAAAGAAGAGACGTTTCTTCTCCTCGCTGGGGAACCCCTAGCACCTTCTTTTGATCCCTGCCGCCACGGCGAAAAAAAGCACGTGAACCGTAAAAAACGGGGTTGCCCGGATATCGGCTTCTGTGGCTTTCATCACCCCCGGCTCGGCCAGGCCGGTGCACGGTTTCCGAAGTGAGAGGGGAACGGATGCGACCAATCAGCAACCATCTAAAAAACTCCAAATGTGAGTTTCGAATCATTAACCACTCGTTTACGTCCGCGACGACATGCTGGCCGAGAACAAGAAACTGAAAGTGTGACCATGCCTGCCCCCGAGTCCTTGTCTGCATCTGCGTCCGAGTCTTCTGCCACCAAGACTGCGCTCGCCGACGCGATTACTGCCCTTGAACCATCCTGCCGCGAGACCGCCGCCCATGCGCTGACCATCGTGCGCGACGGCGTGATCACCGGCGAAGGCCCGACCACCAGGGGCCGTGTCCATTTCTCCCGCGCGCTCGATGCCGATGACGCCGCCTGGTGCGCGCGCATCCTGACTGCGTCCGCCGTCGAGCATCAGCCGGTCAGCCGCGCCGAGGCCGAGGCGCTGTTCGAGATCGACAGCGCCGCCACCGAGCGCAGCGACGAGGGCCGTTTCGACGACCTGCTCGCCAAGGCGGTCGCTCACCATGTCGCTTCCGTCTCCGGCCTGCCGGTGCCGCCGCGCACCATCGCGCTGTCGCCGGACACCGACATCGAGAGCTGGGCGCCGACCAGGACCAGGGGCGTCAATACCGAGGTCCTGGAATGGATCGCAAGCCAGATGCGCGGCAAGCGCCAGTCCAAGGCGATGGTGGCGACGCTGGCCGGTGTCGCGGCCCTGCCGCTGGCGCATATTCCCTACGTCTTCGATATCGGGATGTAGACTCGTCCGGAGATCGTTTTCGTTTTTGAAAGCGGCGGCGGTCATTTCCCCGCCGTTTTTTCTTTGCGGCCACCAGCCTCCTCATCGAGTCCCACGGTGCGGCCGGGGAAGCCCGCCACGTCGAAATAGCGCTGCGAGCCGACGCGCTGGAAGTTCAACACCGTGCGCAGGCCGCCCGCCGAGGGGGGCGACTTGATCTGCTCGGTCGTTGCCTTCGGCGTCGCGCCATTCGGCAGCGCTTCCGTCATGACGCGGCCGATCAGCTCGCCATGCGGCCGTGGCGCGAGGCCCAGGAGCTTCGCGACGGTGGCGCCGACATCGGCGTTGCTGACGGGGAGGGTGTCCACATAGCCGGCCTTGAAATCCGGTCCGATCGCCGCCATGAAATTCATGGTGTCGCCGCGGCCGAAGCTGCCATGCATGCCCTGGCCTTGCCGCAGCACCGTGTCGGAGACCTCGACCGAGCAATTGGTCGGCACGTCGCAGCCGGCGACATAGGAGCGGAAATTGACCACGATCGACGGCGTCGGCGTCACTGCCTTGCCTTCCAGATTGATCGCCGACATCGGCAAGGTGCCCGGGAATTTGCCGAGCGCATCATCGACGAACAGCCCGCTGACATAGTCCTGTTCGAGCAGCGCCGCGATGGTGCGCCTGGCGAGCTGCTTGTCCTTGCCCGGCAGGTAGATCAGGTCGGAGCCGCCATTGGTGGCGACGACGAGATCCGGCCGGTTCGGGTCCTTGCCGAGCACGCCATTGCCGGCCTTGGGGTGGGTGCCGGCCGCGACGGCGGCGTTTCCCTCGTTGGGGTCGAACAGCGGCAGATCGAGCGCCTTGGCGAGGTCGAGCGCGAGGAAGCCCATGGGCAGGAAATCCTTCGGCGTGTCGTCATAGCTGAGCTTGGCCGATGGGCTGGTCTTGCTCTCCTTCGATATCGTCGAGAAGCCGTGGTCGGCCGAAACGATGATGTTGGTGGTGGCGGCAAGGCCGAGCTCGTCGAGGGCCTTGCGCAGCCGGGCGAGATTGTCGTCGGCATTCTTGATGCCGGCCATCGAGGTCGGGCCGTTGATGCCGGGCGTGACGGTGTTGAGGCTGTCGCCGTTGTTGTGCTGGCTGCCGTCAGGATCGCGCGACCAGAACACCAGCACGAAGGGCTTGTTGCGCGCTTTCAGCATCGGCAGCACCACCTTGGCGGCGACATCGGCGAAATAGGCCTGCTGGCCGACATTGGCCACCGTCGTGCCGGGCGTCCTGGCATCGCCGATCTTGCCGTTGTCGCCGCGTCCGGGCGCCGCGAGCGGCAGGTTCGCCCTGCTCAAGGCGTCCTTCACCTCGTCGGCGAGCGGAACGCCGGTTTTGCTGCCGGTGGCATCGTCGAACACGATGGTGTTCCTGCCGCGGTCGGCGTGATCGAAGATCAGGGTAGGGCCGAGCTTGCCGATGGCAGCGGTGGAGAGCCCTTTTTCGCGCGCCAGCTTCAGCAGGGTCTCTTCGTCGAGATAGTCGCCCTTGAAATGCTCATCGACGTCGGCGAGCACGGCGTCATTCTCGAGAAAGGGGACGACCGTGTTGCCGCCGGGCGCCGAGGTGAAGGCGGTATAGATCGTGTTCGAGAAATCGCCGGTGTCGCCGAGATAATGGCCGGTCGCCATGGCGGACGCGTTCGCCGTGGTAAAGGTCGGGAACAGCGAATGCGAATTCCTGAAATTGACGCCCTTGTCGCGGACGGCCGCCATCGCCGGCGCGGTCTCCGGCGTGACCTTGAGCGCGCGCAGGCCGTCGGGGACGAACAGGACGAGGTTATGCGGCGCAGCGTTCTGTGCCAAAGCCTGGGTCCAACCGGCGCCCGCGGCCAGTGTGAAAAGGCTCGCGGATAGCAGCAAGGTTGCGCGGCGCATGACGATCTCCCGGTGAATGCTGGTTGGCGGCTGGGGTCCAGCCGTGCCCCTGCATAGGTTTGCTGTACGACAGATTTGTTACAGCCGGCTAGTCTCAAGGAATAAGCTGCGAGCCGCCCTGCAATGCCGGAAACTGCTGAATGCATGCGCCAGATGCATGCGCCAACCTTGCCGCGACGCACAGAGCGCCCGGGCGATGCCACGAACTCCCTCGGAGAAATCGAGGGCGCAGGGAATGCCGGGTGTCTCTCGCACCCGCAGCCTTGCGTGCAACAAAGAAAGCACGCAAGCAAGTCACCACAGGTACGCCGAAACGGTCCGGCATTCCCTGCGCGATGGTGTCACGGCTTATACGCGTTCTCCCCGGTGTGCCGGGCTTGTTAGCCACCGTCATTGGCGCATCATCCTGCGCCAACTTGATGCCAGCGTCGGGGCATCAGGACCGCGCGATTTCGCCGTATGCATCGGATCGCGCTCGTCTGCCGCAATCCACGCATCCATCGCAACCCGCTTCACGTTTCGTGACGATCGGCCGTAACGTCCCTCGTGTCGAGGCGGGATGGCGGGAGGATAGGGTCATTTCCGATTTTCAGCAATGGCGCATGGCTGCGACAAAGTAACACGACGGGCAAATTTCGCATGCCGCGCTCGCGCGACGAGGCCTGTGGACGCAATGCGGCGGCGCGCAGCCGATCGGGCTGTACATACTCAAGACGAAAGCGCCAGTCTCTTGAGCGCGATGTCCATGAATGCCGCACGGCAGGCGCCCGATAACAGCTCACGACGCGGAATCGTCCCGGAACCTGGGACTCCATTGCGGCGTTGCTTGCCCGTGAGTCCCAAACAGGAGGAGCCGATGGCAGCAGCGAAGAAGAAGACGGCGCGCGGGCGCAAACAGGACCGGACCCGCGTGGCCGGCGGGCAGGACTACGAGGTGAGCTATGAATCGAAGAAGACCGGCCGCTCGGCGGCCGCGGTGAAGAAGGCAGTCAGGAAAGTCGGCAACAGCCGCAAGCGCGTCGAGAAGCGTCTGGCGCGCTGAAGTCGGAATCACCGGAGGAACACGGCGCCGGGCCGCCCGTTTCCAGGATACCCTCATGGAAAAATGGACCCGTCCGGTGACGCCGTACCTCGCCAAGCACCTAGCCAAGCACCTGGCCAAGCCCGTCCTGATCGGTCTCGTGCTCGCATGCCTGACCGGCGCCGCGCTCGGCGCCGGCATGGACGTGGGCGCCATCAACTCCGCCGTGCCCTCGAAGACAACCCTGTCCCAGGACAAGCCGACGCCGGCAGGCGTGCGGCTGCAGGTTCTGCTCGACAGGGCGAACTTTTCACCGGGCGAGATCGACGGCAGATTCGGAGAGAATGCCAAAAAGGCGCTGCGCGCCTATGCCGAAGCCGGGCAGTTGCCGAGTTCGGACGATGTGACGGACGAAGTCTGGAAGAAGCTCGCGACAGACGGCCGCCCGGTCACGACGAATTACACCATCGCCCAGGACGACGTCGCCGGGCCGTTCCTGCACAAGCTTCCCACCCGGATGGAGGACATGAAAAATATCCCGAAGCTGGCCTATACCAGTCCGCGGGAAGGCCTCGCCGAAAAGTTTCACATGAGCGAGGAGCTGCTGGCGGCGTTGAATCCCGGCCATCGCTTCGATCACGCCGGAGACAGCATCGTCGTGGTCGATACCGGTACCGACCCAAATCCCCCGAAGGCAGACCGGGTTGAAGTCGACAAGAACCGGCAGACGGTAAAGCTGTTCGACAAGACGGGTGCGCTCATCGGCTTCTATCCCGCAACCGTCGGCAGCGAGGAGAAGCCCTCGCCCTCCGGCACCTTGAAGGTGACCGAGATCGACCGCAATCCGACCTACCGCTACAACCCGGCCTACCACTTCAAGGGCGTGCATTCCCGCAAGCCGTTCACCATCAGGCCGGGGCCGAACAATCCGGTCGGCACCGTCTGGATCAACCTGTCCGCCGACGGCTACGGCATCCACGGCACGCCGGTTCCCGCCAAGGTGTCCAAGGCGGAATCGCATGGCTGCGTTCGTCTTACGAACTGGGACGCCGAGCGCGTCGCCGAACTTGTGGCCAAGGGCACCCCGGTCGTTTTTGTCGATTGACCGGCAGTGACGACTTTGGCTCGGGAGTAAGGTCGGCTCAGTCGGCCGGAGGCGGGCATTCCGGGCAGGTGTCGCCGACGGAATCCAGGACCTCTGCGATCGCGATCGCGGCGGCCTGCGGTGAAACTCCATGCGGCGGGTGGTGGCGGGCGATGTCAAGGGCGCGGTCGCGGGCGTGCGGGTCGGCGCGATCCCGCATCCAGCCGTGCTCCTCGCATTCGCAGATCGCACCGGCCTCATTCAGAACCGAAATCGCCCAGCCGCGCAGCGTCCTGATCGCTGCTCGCGGTGCTCTGGTCGTCCGCATCGAAGATCGCTCCATCGGGGAGGAATCCCCTGGTCCCGCCGCCGTTCCGCAGTGCCAACACAGGGCAGGGATTCCGATTCGCCGGCCCGCCGATGCAAGGGACGTACTCACCGGACCACCGGCGTCCGCTCGGCAATCGCCTTTCTCAGGATGCGCGACAACGATTCCACCGAATAGGGCTTCTGGATCAGCTCAAAGCCGTGATGGGCGTTTTCGGCGAGTACGTTGCTGTAGCCGGAGGTGAGCACGACGGGCAGGCCGGGATAGCGCTCGCGGATGAGGCCGGCGAGCTCGACGCCGTTCATGCCGGGCATGATGACGTCGGAAAAGACCAGATCGAGCGCGAACTCGTCCTCCCTGAGGATCGCGAGTGCGGCGCTGGCGTCGGCGACCCGGCGCACCGTATAACCCAGATCCTCCAGCAGCTCGGTGGAGAATCTTCCGACCTCGTCATTGTCTTCCACCAGCAACACGCGATAGCCGCGGCCGGTGGTCGCGGGCTCGCTCTTGATCGTGGCCGTCTGCGCGGCGTCGGCGGGCGTCGGGGCCTGCGGCAGATAGATCGTGAAGGTCGCGCCGTGTCCGGGCCTGCTTGACACTGCAATGTCGCCGCCGGATTGCTTGGCAAAGCCGAACGCCTGGCTCAGCCCCAGGCCGGTGCCCTTGCCGACCTCCTTGGTGGTGAAGAACGGCTCGAAAATGGCGTCGATATTCTCCGGCGCAATGCCGCTGCCGCTGTCGGTGATCGAGACCGCGATGAAATCGCCGGCGCGCGCCGCCTGGGCGCGCAGGGCAGGGATGGCAGCTGCCTTGTGCACCGCGATGCTCAGCTGCCCTTCGCCGTTCATGGCGTCGCGCGCGTTGATGGCGAGATTGATCAGCGCCGTCTCGAACTGTCCGAGATCGGCGATGGTGTGGACGGTGGCATCGCCGATCTCGATCATGATCTGAATGCTGCCGCCGACCACGGGACGTACCAGCTGGGCCACGTTCTCGACCTGGGCGCCGACATTGAAGACCTGCGGCTTCAGCGGCTGACGGCGGGCGAAGGCGAGCAGCTGCGCGGTGAGTTTTGAAGCCCGCTCCACGGTCTCCGATATCGCATCGACATAGCGGCGGCGGCGTTCCTCGGGCAGTTCGCGACGGCGCAGGAAGTCGGTCGCCGAACGGATGATGGTGAGGAGATTGTTGAAGTCGTGCGCGACGCCGCCGGTCAGTTGGCCGACCGCCTCCATCTTCTGCGACTGCCGCAGCGCCTCCTCGCCCTGGCGGCGCTCGGTGATGTCGACCGCTTCCGGCACGGCGCCGGCGACCGCGCCATGCCGGTCGTAGAGCGGGCGCATCGCGAAGTCGAAATAGCGCTCGCCGATCGGCAGGCGGAGCATCATGTCGAGGCGGACCTCCTCGCCCTTGAGCACCGTATTGAAGGCGCCCTGCGCGGCTTCGGCCATGCCTGATGTCGCTGTGAACCAGGGCGTCTCCCAGAACGGCGTGCCGATCACGCCGCTGCCATCGGAAGCGACGCCGGCGAGCGCCGTCCTGTTGGCGTAGAGCAGATGGCCTTCGCCGTTGAGCAGCCACTGATACTGGTGGCTGGTCTCGAGGATGGCGCGCATTTGCGCTTCGTTGGACTCGAGCTGGGCAGTGCGGTCGCGGATGCGCCGTTCCAGCGTCTCGTTGAGCTTGCGCAGCTCGATCTCGGCTTCCTTCGCGGCGGTGACGTCGTGGGCGATGCCGATGAAGCCGATATGCTTGCCGGTCGGATCCCAGCGGGGCTGCGATTCCGATCGCAGCCAGCGCCATTCGCCCGATGCGTTGCGATAGCGCGCTTCCAGCACGAAGGGTTTCAGCGAGGCTTCGCCGCTCATCTGCTCCTGCAGGATGCGCGGCAGGTCGTCCGGATGCAGCGCCTTGCGCCAATCGAACACCACCGCCTGTTCGAACGGCAGGCCGAGAAAATCGAGATAGGCCTGGTTGGCGAAAGCGCGGGTGCGGTCGAGCTTGGTCACCCACATCGGGACCGGTGCCGCATCCGCGATCAGGCGGAAGCGCTCCTCGCTTTCGCGCAGGACGTCCTGCGCCAGCATCTGGTCGGTGACGTCGAGATCGGCGCCGATCAGGCGCAGCGCGCGTCCGGCAGGGTCGCGCTCGATCTTGGCGGTGACGCGAATCCACCGGCTCTCGCCGTCATCGGGCCGGATGATGCGGTAGACGTCGGTGTAGTCCTCGTCCGTGCCTTTCAGTACCTCGAACAGGTGCCTGACCGTGCGCTCGCGGTCGTCGGGATGGATGCGGGCGACCCAGCTCTCATAGGTCTCGTTGGCGGCGTCAGCCGGCAGACCGTGAACGAGCAGATATTCGGGGGAGCGGCGGTTCTTGACGCCGTCGCGAAAATCGATCTCGAGACCGCCGACGCGGGCGATGCGCTGGATTCGCGCCAGCTCCACCTCGCGCTCCTGCAACGCCAGATGTGCCCTGTCCCGTTCGCGGGCGATCTCCTCCAGATGCCGCCGCAGATTTTCCGCAGCCGCCGTCTCGGGAAGCCTGTCGTTCGGGCCGGTCATGACAAAGGAATTTCACACAGGAAAGCGCCGTTGGCTATCTTTCCTGGGCTATCTTTCCTGCGACAATCGTTGCGCCGCCTGGAACGATCGATGCACAAAGGCGTCTTCGCAGGCGCGGCAACACTCTCCGCTCCGGAGGAAATGTTTTGAAGCTTTTCGTCTGCCAATCCTGCGGCAACGTGGTCTATTTCGAGAACCGCATCTGTGGCCGCTGCGGCCATCGTCTGGCTTTTCTTCCCGAAAAGATGACCTTGTCGGTGATCGACCCCGACGGTGGGGCCTGGCGGGCGCTTGCGGGCGGCAGCCAGGCCCGCTTCCTCTGCGCCAATGCCGATTACGATGCCTGCAATTGGCTGACCGATCCCGGCACGAACGACCGCTACTGCCGGGCCTGCCGGCATAACGGCACGGTGCCCGATCTCTCCCATCCCAAGAACCTCGCGGCTTGGCGGGAGCTCGAAATCGCAAAGCACCGGCTGTTCTATTCGCTGCTGCGCTGGAAGCTGCCGCTCGCGACACGGAACGAGGATTCAGCCCATGGCCTGAT
>JAFAUV010000398.1 GCA_019243075.1 Bradyrhizobium sp. | reverse complement strand
TCCGAAATACAATCCGAATCCCGAAGACATGGAAATGCTGCACGCGATCCGCGACGCGGTGCTCGCGCACAAGGCCGATGTCGGTCTCGGCTTCGACGGCGACGGCGATCGTTGCGGCGTGGTCGACAATACCGGGGAGGAAATCTTCGCCGACAAGGTCGGCGTGATGCTGGCCCGCGACATGTCCGCGATCCACAAGGACGCGCAGTTCGTGGTCGATGTGAAATCGACGGGCTTGTTCCTCACCGACCCCGTTCTCTCCAGGCAGGGTGCGAAGACGAGCTACTGGAAGACCGGCCATTCCTACATGAAGCGGCGGACCAACGAGCTCGGTGCGCTCGCGGGCTTCGAGAAATCCGGCCATTTCTTCTTCAACAAGCCGTTCGGCCGCGGCTATGACGACGGCTTGGTGTCGGCGATCGCAATCTGCGACATGCTCGACCGTGCGGGCGGAAAATCCATGGCCGATCTGAAGG
The DNA here is from genome assembly GCA_019243075.1 of Bradyrhizobium sp. Classification (GTDB taxonomy): domain Bacteria; phylum Pseudomonadota; class Alphaproteobacteria; order Rhizobiales; family Xanthobacteraceae; genus Bradyrhizobium. The sequence continues at coordinate 6,998 of JAFAUV010000398.1, read as the reverse complement.
ACGCGTTGCCAAAGACCTGGTCCTCGCCGACCATGTCGCCGCATTGCGCCGACGAGGTGAAGTACAATGTCGTTGACGCCGTGGTGAAGCATTTCGAGGCGGCGCAGAACAAGGGCGAGAAGCTTGCAGGCCAGGCCATCCGCGATCTCGTCACCGTCAACGGCGTGCGGGTGACGGTGGAAGACGGAAGCTGGGGCCTGGTGCGCGCGTCCTCCAACAAGCCGGAGCTTGTGGTCGTGGTCGAAAGCCCAGTCTCGGAGAAGCGCATGCGCGACATGTTCGAGCTGGTCGACGGCGTGCTGCGCACGCATCCCGAGGTCGGCGAGTACAATCAGAAGATTTGACGCCTCGTCATTGCCGAGCTTGACCCGGCTATCCATCGCGGAAACTCTTTGAAGATTTAATGGACACGCGGGTCAAGCCCGCGTGTGACGAGCTTTTGCTGTGGCCGAGATTACGCCACCGCAGGCACCGGCAGCGCGGTGATCGACTTGATCTTCTCCATCGCAAAGCGCGAGGTGACGTTCTTGAGCGGCACGGTCGCGATCAGCTTCTTGTAGAAGATGTCGTAGCTCTGCATGTCCGCGACCACGACGCGCAGCATGTAGTCGACGTCGCCGGCCATGCGATAGAACTCCATCACCTCCGGCATGGCACTGACGGCTTCCGCGAACTTTTTCAGCCAGGCTTCCGAATGATCGGCGCTCTCCACCGAGACGAACACGGAGATGCCAAGCCCGATCTTGTTCTGGTCGACCAGGGCCACGCGCCGCAGGATCACGCCGTCCGCCTCAAGGCGTTGGATGCGCTTCCAGCAAGGCGTGGAGGACAATCCAACCCGGTCGCCGATCTCGGCCACCGAGAGCGAGGCGTCCTGCTGCAGCACCATCAGGATCTTGCGGTCGATGGCGTCGAGGCGCCGGTTGGTTTCATGAAGCTGAACGGCCAGATCGGTCATGAGAATAAAGTTCCATACATGAGGTCACACAACCTCATATAGAGAAGATTCTTCTATAGCAAGCCCAGTTTTACGCCATCGAGGCCGGCGAGGCGGTCCGACCCTGCCGTAAAAGCTCTTCAACTTCAGAGCGTTGCGGGGCGGCAAGGGCGCCGCCAAAGCGCGTGCATTTCAGCGCGGCCGCGGCGGAGGCGAATCGGAGCGCCTCTTCCAGCGGCTGCCCCTCGGTGATGGCGACCGCAAAGGCGCCATGGAAAATGTCGCCTGCCCCGAGCGTATCGACGGTATGGACAGGGAAAGCCGGGCTCTCCCTGAGCGCACCATCCGCGTCGAGCCAGATCGTGCCGCCTGGGCCGCGGGTGCCCGCCAGGAAAGAGGGAGTGAGCTTGGCGATCTTCTTCAGGGCCTCGCCATCCTCGTTCTCGCCCGCGGTTTCCTGCAACGGCTCGCTCGAGAACACCAGATGCGTGGAGGCGGTAAGCAGCCCCTCATGCAGCGACATCGCGCGGTCGACATCGACGATCACTGGAATACCGCGGCGGACGGCCTCGGCGCAGAGATCGGTACAAAACTCCGCGCAGCGGCTCTCGGCCAGCACGGCATGGCAGTCTTCCAGCAGGATGTCGGTCGGTGGCAGCTTCACCTTCCACAATTCGGGATCCCGGAAGGTGACGATGGTGCGTTCGCCGGTCGGGTCGATCATGATCGCGGAGAGCGGCGTCACCAGGCCCCTCATCTGTACGAGATGTTTGGCGTCGATCCCTTCATGCGCGAGCTGGTCGAAGATGTAGCGGCTGCTGGTCTCGCGCGAATCGCCCATCGGTCCGCAGATCGAGGCGCGACCGCCGAGCCGGACGATGCCGATCGCTGCATTGAGCGCGTTGCCGCCGCAGAACTCCTCGAAATGCGAGGCGTTCTCTTTCGACCCGCGCGGCGGCACCCTCCGCGTGCGGAAAGTGAGGTCGCGCACGGGAATACCAATACAGAGAACGCGCGGCGGTATTTTCGGCGCCTTCTCATGAAAGTTCATGGCCGGAACCGTCATTGCGTTCAACGACCTGGTTCAATTGGACCAGACATGAGCCGGTTCCCCGCTATGCGGTCAGGTTGCGCCGCCATGCACCCAGCGGCCAAGCAGGTGATGGGCGATGGCGAAGGGGTGCGGACCGGCGAGACCGTCGGGATGTTTGCGCGTGATCATCAGTCGCGCCTCGTCGCGATCGAACCAGCGTGCATCCTCAAGTTCAGCGCGATCGACCACGATGTCGTCGTTGGCGGCGCGCGCGGTGCAGCCGATCATCAGCGACGAGGGATAGGGCCAGGGCTGCGTCATGTAATAACTGACGTCGGTGCAGCGGATTCCGGCCTCTTCGAACACCTCGCGGCGGACCGCGTCCTCGATCGTTTCGGCGGCTTCGACAAAGCCGGCGAGGCAGGAATACATGCCGGGAAGAAAACGCGGGGCGCGGCCGAGGAGGCATTTGTCGCCATGCGTCACCAGCATGATCACGACCGGATCGGTGCGCGGGAAATGCTCGGTCTTGCAGGCCGGACAGTCGCGTTTCCAGCCGCCTTCCTTCATCGCGGTGCGCTGGCCGCAATTGGCGCAATAGCCGTGGCGCTGATGCCAATTCACCATAGACTTCGCCATCGCAATCGCCGAAAGCTCGCCGGGCGGTACCAGGCCCTGCGTCGCCATCCCGCGCAAGTCGCTGACGATGACATCATTGCGGGTCATGAGGTTTTCCGCCGCGGCCGCCGAAATTCCCATGCCGAACACGGCAGCGCCGTCGCGCAGGCCCAGAAAGATGGTGCCGGGATTGGCGCCGCATTTCAGCGCCTCGTCGATGGAGAGCAGCGCGCGAACCCCCTCGCCCTCCTTTTTCACCACGAGCGAATCGCGGTGCACCACATAGGCGCGTGAGCGGGCATCGCTCTCCATCGCCATCAGCCTTTCGTCGTTGCCGCGCAGATGCGCCGCGCGATCGAGGATGTTGTTGACGAAGCCGGGCTGTCCCAGCGGAAAGGATTCGAATGCTGACATTGTCTGTTCAACCCAACCAGATTTTGCGGCGTAAGGCGCTGATGAAATGCTGTACCTCCGCGGCGTCATGGGCGAGCGGCGGCACCACGCCCCAGACCGGGCGCGGCCAGGCGGCATCGCTCGTGCGGCGCGCGATCACATGCACATGAAGCTGCGGCACCATGTTGCCGAGAGCCGCGACATTGAGCTTGTCGCATTTGGTGATCTCCTTGAGCGCCTTCGCGGCGCGGGAGACCTCGGCCATGAGCTGAGCCTGCTCGACCTCGTCGAGGTCGATGATTTCCACCTTCTCGGGCCGGCGCGGCACCATGAGCAGCCAGGGATAGTTGGCATCCTTGATCACAAGCACCTTGCACAGCGGCAGGTCGCCGATGTCGATCGTGTCTTGCTTGAGCTGTGGGTGCAGCGACCAGGCGGAATCGGGCATCGGTCTCCCGGATTATTGCAACAGTGCTCGTTGTGGCCGACAAGGGCGATTGGCATGGCAACTAATGCTTTTCCGCAGTTCCTTACAAGTCCTGCAAAGGCCTGCCTGCCCGCTTGCTTTCCGACCCTTTTGGCCCCAAATAGGAGGCGGGAGATTGGCGGTGGACGAGCCACTCGCCAACCGGGTCAGGTCCGGAAGGAAGCAGCCCTAACGAGGTCCGGATCGGGTCGCTCGTCAGTCTCCTACCTGTTTTTCCGAGCGAATCGCGCCGGCGGCGGCATCCCCGCCCGCGCCGTTCGCTCCTCATCCGCAAAAGCCGGCCGAGAGAAACTCACATTGCGGATCGACCGATGACCGACGCTGGCGCTCCCGACCACAAGCCCGACAGCGCCGAGCAGGGCGGCTTCGAGCTTGCCACGACGGCTGCCAAGCCCGCCGCAGGCGATGCCAAGCCCGCCGCAGGCGATACCAAGCCCGCCGCAGGCGATATCAAGGCCCCCGCAGGTGATACCAAGCCCTACCGGGTACTGGCGCGCAAATACCGTCCCTCCAGTTTCGAGGATTTGATCGGCCAGGACACCCTGGTGCGTACGGTCTCGAATGCGTTCGAGACCGGGCGCATTCCGCAAGCCTGGATCCTGACCGGTGTGCGCGGGGTGGGGAAGACCACCACCGCGCGCATCCTGGCCCGCGCCCTGAACTACGAGCTGCCGGATGGCTCGGTAAAGGGCCCGACCATCCGCATGCCTGCGCTCGGCGTGCATTGCCAGGCGATCATGGAAAGCCGGCACATGGACGTGCTGGAGATGGACGCCGCCTCGCATACCGGCGTCGATGATGTGCGCCAGATCAATGACAGCGTGCGCTATGCGCCGGCGAGCGCACGCTACAAGGTCTACATCATCGACGAAGTCCACATGCTGTCGACCGCGGCCTTCAACGCCTTCCTGAAGACCCTGGAAGAGCCGCCGGAGCATGCCAAATTCGTGTTCGCCACCACCGAAATCCGCAAAGTCCCGGTGACGGTGCTGTCGCGCTGCCAGCGCTTTGACCTGCGCCGGGTCGAAGGCGATGTGTTGATGCAGCACCTTTCGAATATCGCGAAAAGGGAAAGGGTCGAGATCGAGCCGGAAGCGCTTGGAATCATCGCGCGCGCCGCCGAAGGCTCGGTGCGAGATTCGCTCTCGCTGCTGGACCAGGCCATCGCGCATGCCGCGGGCAGCGTGCGCGGCGAGGAGGTGCGGCAGATGCTGGGGCTCGCCGACCGCGCCCGCGTGATCGATCTGTTCGAATCCCTGGTGCGCGGTGACATCGCTTCCGCCTTTACGGAATTCCGCGAGCAATATGACGTCGGCGCCGACCCGATCGTGGTGCTGAGCGACCTTGCCGAGTTCGTCAATTTCGTCACCCGCGTGAAGGCCCTGCCGGCCATCGCAGACAATGTCGCCTTTAGCGAGACCGGGCGCGTCCGCGCCCGCGATTTCGCGACCAAGCTGTCGATGCGCGTGCTGTCACGGATGTTTCAGATGCTGCTCAAGGGCATCGCCGAGGCGCAAACCGCGACGCGGCCGGCGATAGCGGCCGAAATGGTGCTGGTGCGGATCGCCTATGTCGCCGACCTGCCGACGCCGGATGAAGCGATCCGGATGATCGAGCAGAATGGCGGCGCTGCTTCGTCGGTCGCGTCGGTCGCGCCGTCGCGCGGCATTGCCACGCCGACGGCTTCCGCCATCGTCTCCGCGACGGCGCGTGCGGCGGCAGCGCCGCGCCCGGCCCAGGAAGCGTCCGCACGGCCGCAGATGGCGGCGCCTCAGGCGAACGCCGTGCCCGCGCGGAAAATTTCGAGCTTTGCCGAATTGGTTGCGCTCGCCGGCGAAAAGCGCGACCTGATGATGAAATCCGCGCTTGAAAGCGACGTCCGCCTGGTGCGGATGGAGGACGGCCGGCTGGAGATCGCGCTCGAGCGCCAAGCCCAGCGCACGCTGGTCAACGAGCTGTCGCGCAAGCTCGAGCAATGGACCAGCCGCCGCTGGACCGTGATCGTCTCCAATGAGGCCGGCCAATCGACGCTGCGCGAGCAAAACCTGATCGCCAAGAGCGAGCGCGAGAAGGTGGCGGAGGCCGATCCGCGGGTCCGGGAAGTGCTCGCGCGTTTCCCCGGCGCCAAATTGGTCGAGGTGCGCCGGCTTGCCGCCGAGCCGCCGGAATCCGATGCTAGCGCACCACACGTCGGTGACGACGGTTTTGCCGGCGAGGGCCCGGACGATGCCGACGATTACTAGATTTCAAGGAAGAAACCGATGCCCGATTTTCTCGGCATGATGAAGCAGGCGGCGCAACTGCAATCGAAGATGCAGGCGATGCAGGAAGAGCTGGGCAATGTCGAAGTTGAAGGCATTTCCGGCGGAGGTCTCGTGTCCGTGCGCATGACGGCCAAGATGGAAGTGAAGGGCGTCAAGATCGACGCTTCGCTGATGAAACCGGAAGAACGCGAGATCGTCGAGGATCTCGTGGTCACCGCGCTCGGCGATGCGCGGCGGAAGGCCGAAGCAGCGATGCAGGAAAAGATGCAGTCGCTTGCCGGCGGGCTCGGGCTGCCGCCGGGGATGCTGGGGCTCGGTTCATAAGCAATGCCCGCCGTTGCCGGTCCTGAAATCGAACGCCTGATTCAGTTGCTGGCCCGCCTGCCGGGTCTCGGCCCCCGCTCGGCGCGGCGGGCGGCGCTGCATCTGATCAAGAAGCGCGAAGCGCTGATGACGCCGCTGTCCTCGGCGTTGCAAGTGGCGATCGACAGGATCCAGGTCTGCAAGGCCTGCGGCAATATCGATACGCAAAATCCCTGCACGGTCTGCACCGATCCACGCCGCGATGGCTCGATCATCGTGGTCGTCGCCGATGTCGCCGATCTCTGGGCGCTGGAACGCGCCAACGCAACCAATGGCCGTTATCACGTGCTCGGCGCGACGCTGTCGCCCCTCGACGGCGTCGGTCCGCAGGACCTTACCATCGATGCTCTGGTGAAGCGCGCGCACGAGGCCGAGGTCCATGAGGTCGTTCTGGCGCTGAATGCCACCGTGGATGGGCAGACCACCGCGCACTACATTACCGATCTGCTGCAGGAGGCCAATGTCAGGGTGACGCGGCTCGCCCATGGTGTTCCCGTCGGCGGCGAGCTTGATTATCTCGATGAAGGTACGCTATCTGCCGCGATGCGGCAGCGAACACTGTTCTAGCCACGCTCCAATAGACGGAACTTCCTCACATGACGAAATCCCGATTCGGCAAACGCTGGGCCTATGCGTGCGCCGTCATCGCCGTGCTGACTGTATCACCCACATGGGCGCAGAAGGAGGAACAAGCGGCGAAAGCGGGCAAGCCGATCAATGCCGGCGACGTGCTGTCGGGGGAATTGACGGCGATGCGGGTCAAAAGCGGCAACAAGGGCAAGCGGATCGCGACCTACCAGATCACCAGCGAGCCACGCCGGCTGCCGCCGCCGAACGGGCTGTGCAATCTCGAGACCGGTCCGGAAACCTTTCAGCTCGTGACCAGCAGCGATTCCCAGGCCG
>JAFAUV010000164.1 GCA_019243075.1 Bradyrhizobium sp. | reverse complement strand
GATGCGAGAACGCATCGCCCAGCCCCTGGATTTCATCCAGCAATGGAATGCCGGCGCGGGTTCCGTTCTGCTGCTCGCTGATCAGTCCGGCGAGCAGGACGGTCTGCCCGTTGGCGACCGAGATCGAGCTCTTCACCCGCCGTTCCGAGACGGTCGGCGTCAAGCTGGTTGCCGTTTGTGGCGAAACGTTGCTGATCTCCTGCTCGATGTCGAGCCTGACATTGCCGTTGACACTAATGCGCGGCGAAACGTGCAGGATGATACCGGTGTTGCGATAGTCGATGGTGTTGACCACGGTGTTGCTGGTTGTCAGCACGGTGGCGCTGCCGGTCGAGACCGGCACGACGTCGCCGACCTGCAGCGTCGCCACCTGGTTGTTGACGACGACCAGCGACGGATTGGACAACACCTTCACATTGGTGACGGCGTGCAGCGCATCGAGGATGAGGCTCGGCTGCGTCTCCGAACCGATCAGGAAGTTGAAGCCCGGAAAGGCGCGGTTGATGAAGGCATTGGAAACCGATCCCGTGATCGAGGCGAGGCCGGTATTGGGGTCGACGGTGGTCGCCGGCGCCGTGGTCGCCTGGGTGTTGAGGATCGATCCGGAGTTCGGACGCAGTCCGAGATTCTGGCCGGTGATGTAGGACTGCACACCATAGGAAAGCGTGTTGTTGAGCGTCACCTCGGCGATGGTCGCATCGATCGCCACCTGTAGCTGCGGCTGATCGACCTGCAGCAAGGTCGACTCGATGATCCGGTAATTGGCCTGATCGGCGTAGATCAGCAGCGTATTGTTGGTGGTGTCGGGCGTGATCCTGACGTCCTGCAGCACGGGCTGGCCGCTGCCGGAGGCCGCGCCATGGCCGCTGTCGAGCGTTCCGGCATTGTTGCCGTTGGGATTTGCGCCTTGCCCGCCAAGACCAGGGGTGGCGCCGTTGCCGCCGCCACCGCGCGCGGCGAAGCTGCTCGTCGAGGAGGACGGATTGTTGCCGCCGAGCGACAGACGGTCGGCGCTCGACGTCGTCGACGTGCCCGACCCCGGTGCAACCTGGTTGTCGGCGCTGTCCAACAGGCCGGAGGCGCCCGAACCGCCGAGGAACATGTCGGTCAGCACGCGCGCGATCTGACGGGCCTCGCCGAACTTCACCCGATAGACGTGAACGCTGGTCCGCGCGGTGTCGGCATGATCGAGCCGTTTGATCCAGGTCGCGGCGGTGCGCAGCATTTCCGGGCGCTTGCTTACCACCATGACGGCGTTGAGACGGGCAATCGGCTCGAGCTTGATCATGTTCTGGCTGAGGCCGTTCTCGCCGGAATCGACGATTTTCTCCAGCTCTGCGATCACGGGACCCGGCGGGCCGCTCGAGATCGGGAAAATGCCGACGGATTGGCCCCGCATCCAGTCGACGTCGAAGCTCAGTGCCGTATCGACCGCGGTGCGGCGCTCGGCACCGGAGCCCTGGATCAAAAGCAGATTGCGCGTGGTGTCGGCCCGCACGGTGCCGGCCTTGGTGGCAAAGCTGTCCATCAGCTTGAGCAGCGTCTGTGCCGATACATATTGCAGCGGCACCACCGATACGCCGAAACCGGGCTCCGGATTGGCGGCGTCGGCGTCGACCCGGCCGGAGCCGACCGCATCGCCCAGCGGCGTCAGCCGATAGCCGGAAGAATCGTGGAGCAACACCACGCCGCTCAGCCGCAAGGCACTTTCGAGCACGAAGATGATGTCCGATTTCGGCACCGGCCGGACCGAGACCAGGGTGACGGTGCCCTGAACGCGCGGATCGATGGTATAGCCGACCTGGAGGATGTCACCGAGCACGACCTTGGCGACGGTGGCAACCGGCGTGTTCTCGAAATTGAGGTCGAAGCCGCCGCCGTTCGATGCGTGTTGCGGACGTTCGTCGGAAACAGCAGTAACTTCCGCGCCTTCGTAGATTGCGGCGGCGCCGGATCGGTTGCTCCCGGAGGCGGCAGTTGCGGTACCTACCGGTTGCGGCTGTCGCGGCAGCAGGTCGATCGAGCGCACCTTGTCCGTGATGTCGAGGTTGGAGCCGTCGACGCTCGTACCGACCGTCTGGAAATTGCAGGACGTCAGCAGAACCAACGACGAAAGAATGAAGGCAGCCCAAAGGCTGCGATAAACCGATGGATAGCGGCCCAGCTTGCCGACGCCTACCATACTCTCACCGTCGCTCCCCCAGAGCTCGGTACTTAGCGATGGAACATGACAGAATTAAATTGGTTGCGTGATGCGCGAACAGTCTGTTGGCGCGCGTTGACTTCAGAACACACTTTCTCGGGTTGGGCTGCAAAAAACCGGAAGCTGAAGTTTTTTGAACGGCCGCAGCGCGAAGCGCTTCGTACAGCTGTCATACTTCGGGTCAATAAAGTCGCAACTGCCGGCCACCGGCACATCGCCTTCTTGCGATGGCCGGTGATGCGCTGGCTCGTTCAAGCTTGCACGAGCGGAAAGACGAATGGCCAGCGACTTGTCCTCGCAGTTCGTGAATTATCTCCGCGAACGCGCGCATTTGACGGCGATCGTCGAAGGCGGCGACGCTGCCGGACGAGACGGCCTCGATCGCCGGCAGGGCAAGCTCTGGGAACTTTCGCACCTCTCGGCCAACGAATTTGCCGACGAAGCCGCGCGGTTTCACGGCCTTGATCGCGTAAGTTTGCAGGACATGATGTCCGCCACATCGCTGGCAGCTTCGTTCTCCCAGCGCTTTTTGCGCGAGACCTTGGTTTTTCCCTACCGTTCGCCGGACGGCGGCGTCGCTCTGGCGGTCGTCGATCCCAGCGATCAATCCGCGCAACGCGCCGCACAGATCGTGCTTGGCGCAGACGTTGCCATCGGGGTCGCGACGTCGGAGGACATCGCTGTCGTTCTCGATCAGCGTCTGGATCAACCGGAGGCGACGGCAAGCGACGCCATGCCGCTGCCGCTCCGCGAAGACGACATCGAGAGCCTGCGCGACCTCGCCAGTGGCGCGCCGGTGGTCCGCGCCGTCAACGATCTGCTGGAAAAAGCCGTCGAATTACGCGCCAGCGACATTCACATCGAGCCGCTGCAAAGCGGTCTCGTGGTGCGCATGCGTGTCGACGGGTTGCTGCGGCAGGTCTCCGCGCCGGCCAATGTTCTGCCGCAGGCGGTGATTTCCCGCATCAAGATCGTGGCCAGCCTCAACATCGCCGAGCGCCGCCTGCCGCAGGACGGCGCCGCGCGGCTGCGGGTCGGGCGCGCCGATATCGATATTCGCGTCGCCATCATGCCGATGCAGCACGGGGAATCGGCCGTGATCCGTATTCTGCCCAGGGATCGTGGGCTGCTGGTCGTCGAAAAGCTCGGTTTCTCCGCGGCCGACGACGCGAAGCTGCGACGCCTGCTCAAACTGCCGCACGGCATGATCATTGTCACGGGACCGACCGGCAGCGGCAAAACCACGACCCTGGCGACGGTGCTGTCGATCCTGAACGAACCGATCCGCAAGATACTGACCATCGAGGATCCCGTCGAATACGAAATTCCCGGCGTCAACCAATCGCAGGTCAAGCCCGCGATCGGCCTGACTTTCGCCGCGGCACTACGCTCGTTCGTTCGCCAGGACCCTGACGTGATCATGGTCGGTGAGGTCCGCGATTCCGAAACGGCGCATGTGGCGGTTCATGCGGCGCTCACAGGCCATCTCGTGTTGACCACGCTGCATACCGAGACCGCTGCCGCGGCGGTGCCGCGCCTGCTCGATCTCGGAGTGGAAGGCTACCTGCTGCGTTCGGTCTTGCGCGCTGTAATCGCGCAACGGCTGGTCCGGCAATTGTGCGAGCGCTGCAAGTCGCCGCGCACCCTCGGCCAGGCCGATCTGATGGAGGATCCGCGCCTTGCCGCGTTCGGCTTTCATTGCGATGACGTGATCCATGAGCCACGCGGTTGCGAGCGTTGCGGCGGCACCGGCTATCGCGGCCGCCTCGGCGTCTTCGAGATTCTCGAACTGACGGGCGCGCTTCGGGAGCTGATCGGCGAGAAGACCGATGGCCTGAGGATCGACGAAATGGCGATTCGGGGCGGCATGACGACGATGCTGGACGACGGCATCGCCAAATGCCGCGCGGGATTGACCTCGCCGGCCGAGATTCTCCGCGTGACAACCTTGCGGTGAAGACATGCCGAATTTCCGTTACCGCGCCCTGACCCAGAACGGCGAGATCGTGAACGGCACGATCTCGGCGCCGAGCTCGGTCGAGGTCGCGCGCCGCATCGAATATCTTCGATTGCTGCCGATCGAGACCATCGAAGACAAGCGCCCGGAATCTCCCTCCGGCACGTATGGCCTGTTCGGACGGCCGAGTGCGGCCGAGATCACCACCTTCACCCGCGATCTGGCGCTGCTCTTGAAGGCCGGCGCGCGGCTTGACGATGCCCTCGAGCTCCTGGCCGGCGATGGCGATGTCGGGCGCTTGCGCCCCGTCGTCGCCAGGCTTCGCGCAGCATTGCTGTCGGGCGAAAGCTTTGCCGATGCGGTGGCCGCCCATCCGGCGCTGTTTCCTCCCATGTATGCCGCGCTGGTGCGGGTCGGCGAGGTCTCCGGCACGCTCGATCAGGTGCTCGAAATGCTGGGGTCGGAGCGCGCCAGATCGGAGCAGATGCGGCGCAAGCTGACGGACGCGATGCAGTATCCGGCTTTCGTGTTGGTCGCGGCCTGCGGCGTCATGCTGTTCTTCATCCTTTTCGTACTGCCGCAATTCTCGAGCGTGCTGCAGGATTTCGGCAGCAAGTCGGACACGACGCTCGGCGCCTTCATCCAGCTTTCGGATTTCCTTCGTGGCAACGCCAACGCCGCGCTGCTGGCGGCGGCTGCAGCCATCGGCGGAGGCTGGTGGTCGCTGCGCAAGCCCGCAACGCGCATGTTGCTCACGGGGTGGCTGTCGCGCTTGCCGGGCATCAGAGGCATTTTTCAGTTCTATCGCAGCAGTCTATTCTGCCGGAATCTCGGTGTTCTGCTCGGCAGCGGCGTCAATCTCACCGCGACCTTGCGCATCCTCGTCGACATCATGGCGGTGACCGGAAACCGGCAAGGCTGGAATGCCGCCGCCGACCGTGTGCGCCACGGCGGCAAGCTGTCGGATGCGCTTGCGGTCGCGGGCAGCCTGCCGCCGATGGCGGTGCGCATGCTTCGGCTCGGCGAGGAGACCGGGCAGTTGCCGGCGCTAGCCGGCCGGGTCGCGGAATTCTACGAGGCGAAATTGCAGCGCAGCCTCGATCGCATCGTCGGCATCGTGGGGCCGCTCGCCATCATCACCATCAGCACGGTCGTCGGGGGCCTGATCGTGTCGGTCATGACAGCCCTGCTGTCTGTCACACAACTGGTCGGTTAACCAAAGGTTGGTTTCATCATGATGTCGCTCAAGATCATCGCCGGACATTTCAGCGGGAGCGGGACGCAGAAGCGGCCCGAGCTTGGTGGCAGACGACTTGAAAGCGAGGCGGGTTTCACCCTGGTCGAAATGCTGGTCGTCATCACGATCATCGGCCTGATCATGGGGCTGATCGGTCCGCGGGTGCTCAACTATCTCAGCGAATCCAAGGTCAAGGCCGCGCGGATTCAGCTACAGAGCTTTGTCACCGCGCTCGATCTCTTTTATCTGGACGCCGGCCGTTATCCTTCAAGCGCGGAAGGCTTGAGCGCGCTGGTCCGGCCGACTCCCGGAGTGGCTGCCTGGAATGGGCCCTATTTGAAGGGCGGCGGCGTTCCCAGCGATCCCTGGAACCATGCTTACATCTATCGCTCGCCGGGCGAGCGCGGCCCGTATGACATCGTCTCCTACGGGTCCGACGGCCAGGAAGGCGGCAGCGGCGTGGCGGCCGACATCTCGCTCGAAAATCTGTCCGCCAAAAATGAATGAGTCGGCCGAACAGGGTTTCACCTTGCTCGAGATGGTCTGCGTGCTCGCAATCATCGCGCTGCTTGCGGCCGTCTTGCTGCCGTTCATTCCGCGCGAGACGTCGCGCGCGCGCCTGCAGGCCTACGCCTTGCAGGCGGCGGCGTTGTTGAAGGCGGATCGCGATGCTGCGATCCGCCGCCATGTCAGTGTTGCGGCGCTGGTGGATGCATCAGGGCGCGCCATCCGTTCCGGCGCGTCGTCCGCGGCGATCCGCATTCCGGACGACGTGCGTTTTGACGCGATCCTGCCGCAGACCTGCCAGCGCCAGGCGGCGCTGTCTACCATTCGCTTTTTTGCCGACGGCATGTCCTGCGGCGGCACCATCGCGCTCCGGCGCTTCGATGCGGCCTATGAGGTGCGCGTCAACTGGCTGACCGGGAGGGTCGAGATTGTATCCCGTGACATCGCCATCAACTGAGCGGCGCGACGCCGGTTTCACGATACTGGAGGTGCTGGTGGCGCTGGCGCTGGTTGCCGTGGTGATCGTCGCCATCGGATCGGTGATGGCGAGCAATGTGCGCGGCGTGCGCGCCTTCGAGCGCCACGTCGCGCTGATGCAGGCGACGCGTACGGCGCTGGCCGAGGCGATACCGCCTCGCGACCAGCTTCGGGGAGGAACGTCGTCCGGGCAAACGGATGGCTATCGATGGACGCTCGACGTCAGCCCACTCGGTGGCGACTGGATGGTTGCCAATGCGGATGTTGCCTGGGTGCCCGAACTCGTCAGGGTTCGCGTGAGGTGGTCCGGCGGCGCGACCTCGGACATCCGCACGGTGCGCCTGATGAAGAGGCCGAGGGAATGACCGCTGTACCCACCGATCGGCGGGCAAGGGAAGGCGGCTTCACGCTGATCGAAGCCGTCGTCGCGCTTGCCCTGATGGGCCTTGTGCTGTCGGCGCTTGCGAGCATCACCGCGCAATGGCTGCCGAACTGGAATCGGGGCGTCGACCGGATCCAGCGCGACGAGGCGATCGGCACCGCATTGCAGCGCATCGCCGCCGACCTTGCCGCCGCCGAATATGTCCCGGCCAATCGCGAATCCCGGCATCCGCTGTTTGATGGATCGGAGCTGTCCGTCACTTTCGTCCGCACCTCGATCGGGCCGAATATCGGGCCGGGACTCGACGTCGTGCATCTCGGCGAGACCACGGATCGCGGCGAGTTCGCCGCGGTGCGCTCGCGCATGCGATTTGCGCCGCTGCCGGTCGGCGCCACGCTGTCCGAACAGCTGCATTTTGGTGATCCCGTGATACTGTTGCACGCGCCATTCCGCCTGTCCTTTGCCTATGCGGGAGCGGATCGGGTCTGGAAAAGCTCGTGGCGCAACGCCGAGCGATTGCCGGCCATGATCAGGCTGACCATCCGCGATGCGGCAAGCCAGCGCTCGATCGCCACCATCGCGCCGATCCATGCCCAGGTGCCCAGCGATTGCACCCGGCCGGACGGCAAGTGTGAGGACAAGGATGACAAGTCGAACGCGGCTGACGGCAATGGTCAGGTCGTTGCCGCAGGGCAGGGAGGCCGGCCATGAGGCTTTCCTTCGATCAGGGCTCGCAGCGCGGCTTCGTGATCGTCGCGGTGCTCTGGATTCTCATGGCGCTGTCGTCGCTGGTGATGGTTTTCGCGCTCTATCTCTCGGCGTCGGCGCGTGCGATGGCGATCGAGGACACCGAGTTGCAGAATGAAGCGCTGGTGTCCGCCGGCGTCGAGCTCACCGCCTATCAGTTGATTCTGGCCGGAGACGACGACAAAAGGCCAGTGCAGGGGACGTTTCATTTCCGCATGGACGACGCCAATGTCGGCGTCACCTTTACCTCCGAGGCGGCGCGGATCGATCTGAACTATGCCTCGAAGGATGTGCTTGCCGCATTTTTCGCCGGAATCGGCGCGGACAAGGATGCCGCCAATGAAGATGCGGAACGCATCGTCGGCTGGCGCACCCGGCCTCCGGCCGGCAGCGCCGATGATGAAGGAGCGCGCTACGCGGCCCTCGGTTACCCGCCACGGCAGTCATTGTTTACGCATGTCGATGAGCTCGCGCTGGTTGCCGGTCTTTCGCCGCCATTGGTCGAACGCGCTTTGCCGTTTGTGACCGTCTTCAACGGATCGGCCGATATAGATGCCAACATCGCGGCGCCCGAGGTGATTGCGGCCTTCAAGAAAACCACCGGTGCAAGCCGGGATACGCTCGGCGGGATGGCCTTGCCGAACGCCTCGCTCGCCGATGCCGATCCGTCCGCTCCTCCAAAGAGCAATGCGCCGGCGGCCAAAAGCCCGTGCTACCGCGTCCAGGCGGCGATCAATTTTGCCGATGGTCGCCGCTCCACCTCCGAAGTCGTGATCGTGCTCGGCGACAAGAGCGAGCCCTTCCGCGTGATGTCGTGGCAGGATGATGTCGAGCCCCGCGACGCGCGGCCGGTTCGCCGGAGGTCCTGATGGCGCTGACATCGGACGTAAAGCAGTTCCTGACCGAGTGGATCGACGCGGTGAGCCGCGCCGTCGACATCGCGGCCGGCCGTTTGGTGCGCGCGCAGCGGATCCGGCTTGTCGAAAAAGATGACGGCGCGTTCACGGCAAGCACGATCGCGGCGAGGGGCGGATCCGGTCTGCCCGATCTTTCCATTCGCCTCGACGGCGCCAAGCCGCAGCCATCGCTGCCTGCGGAGTGGAAGCAGGCGTTCCGCGGAGGCCGCATCGAGACGCTGTTGCGGCCGGCTCACATCATGACGCATCAGCTCGATTTCCCGGGCAAGGCCGCCGATTTCCTCGACGGGATGATCCGGGCGCGGGTCGATCGTCTGACGCCATGGTCCGCAGACGACGCCGTGTTCGGCTGGAGCCCGCCCGCGCCGCTCGCGAACGACCGGATCGAGGTGACTTTTGCGGCGACGTCGAAGCGGAAAGTCGATCCCGTGCTCCGGTTCGCCGAGGCGGTCGGCGCTGTGTCGGTAGCGATCTCGGCGCCGGCCGATTCCGCCACGCCGATCAAGCTCATCGACCAGCCGCTGCGCAGCGCCGTCGGTGCCGCCGTCAACGTGCCCCGCCTGCTGCGCGCCATCCTGCTGTCCAGCGCGCTCGCCGCGGCCGCGTCGCTCCTGATCAATGCGTTTCTCGGCGGCTCGCTGCAGGCGGAGCTCGGCGACTTGCAGCAGCGCATCTCGCAGCGCCGCGCGGCGTTGCGCCTCGGAGCCGATGGTTCAGCCTCTGGCTTCGGTCTGCTCGCCAAGCGCAAGCAGACGACGCCATCAAGCGTCATGGTGCTGGAGGCGATCTCGCGGGCGTTGCCCGATTCGACTTATGTCACGGAACTGCGGATCGAGGGCGACAAGATCCAGGTCGTCGGGATGACCCAGGACGCGCCCGCGCTGATCCGCTTGATGGAGCAGTCGCCGCAGTTCACCCGCGCCACCTTCTTTGCCCCGACCACGCATGCTGCGAATGAACCGGGCGAGCGCTTCCACATCGAGGCTCACATCACCGCTTATTTTGGATTCGGCACGTGAATATCCTCTCGACGCCGACGAAGCACCTCAGATCCTCGCCGCTTCTGGCGACGGCGGCCTATGTCGGCCTGCTGATCGTGCTGCTCTTCACAGTCGTGACATCGATCTCCGACCTCATCGATCAACGCAGCGAGGTCGCGGCATCGGCAAACCTGCTCGAACAGCTGGAGGGCCACCACGCGGGCGCCGCAAGCAAGGCCGCCGGCGAGGCGATGCCGTCGGGCTCGGCCTATCTAGAGGGCGCAACCGTCACGATCGCGGGCGCGGCGCTGTTGCAGCGGGTGGCGAGCGCCGTGGTGAAGTTCGGCGGCAATGTGCTTTCCACGCAGCTGGACGTGCAGAGTCCGTCGAGCAGGCCCGGCTTTCTCAGCATGATCGCAAGCTGCGAGATCGAGCAGCCCGAGTTGCAGCAACTGCTCTATGATCTCGAAGCCGGGATGCCGTTCCTGTTCGTCGACCAGCTCGTGGTGCAGACCCCGACCGCCGCGTCCGGTCCCCAGCCCGGAAAGTTGCACGTTCTGCTTGCCGTGTCCGGACAATGGCGAGGCGCCAAATGACCCGCAGCTTTGCCATCGCCTCCGCCGCCTTTGCGCTGTTGCTTCAGGCCGCAGCCGCGACGACCGCCGCGATCACGACCGACGCTCTCGATGCCGCGGTCGCCGAGGAAACGCGGCTGGGCGGCTCGACGCCGTCGTCCGGCGAGCCCGTGACATCCGTCCGGGTTGTTGCGCCGGTCGCAGCGCCGGAGCATCCGCCGAGCGCCAACCCGCTTTGGGCCATACCGCTCACGCAATTGTCGGGCACGCGCGATCGCCCGATCTTCTCGCCTTCGCGCCGGCCGTCGCCTCCCCTGATCGCGGCGGTGCCGGCTGCGCCGCCGCTCCCGGCGCCGCGTAAGAAGGAAGTGCTGCCGCCGCCATTGTCGCTCGTCGGTACCATCGCGGGCGACGACGAGAGCTTTGGCATCTTTCTCGACCAGTCGACCAAGCAAGCGCTTCGACTGAAACTCGGCGAAGACTATCAAGGCTGGAAGCTGCGCGCCGTCCGAGGCCGCGAGGTGACCATCGAGAAGGATCGGCAGACGGCGGTGCTGACCTTGCCGGCGCCGAACGGGCAAGCCAATGAGCAGGTTCTGCTGACGCCCGTCAACGCCGACGGCTCGTCGCCACAGGCCGCGTTGCGGCGGCGATGATACGTCGACACCCCCCGGAAGAATGCTTATCGAATTGTCGAAACGCTCCGCGCCGGCAAAAGAGTTCCACGATCAATGTCGCGAAGCACTGTCACTCGGCTGTTAGAAACCTGCAAGAATCCCGCAACACCGCGCATGTAGCGTCGTCCCGTTAAACAAAAAGACATGTTTAGCGACCGCAGTCGCAACAGGGGCGAGCTGGAGCCATCTTGGCGTCAGTGCATTTGTGCGGCCGACGGCAGCGCATTGGGGACGGCGTGCTTCGACGATTTTCGACCATCTCTTGTGTCATCGTCGCAGCTTGCCTCGGGCTCGCTGCAAGCAGCATGACGGCCTTGTTCGGCGCGGCGGGCCGGCCGGACGTTTCGCGCTTGCCGCCAGACGTTTGCGCTCGACCCGAGCCTGGAAGTGCAATTGCGGAACCGCAGGACTTGCGCAGCCACAACGGCGTCCTCGAGACCGATCTCGGCGTCCACGATGAAAAGCTGCCGGATGGAGAAATTCGCTATTGCTATCTGACGCCGGACGGCAAGCCGTCGCCGACCTTGCGCCTGAAGCCCGGCGATCAGCTGGTCATCCATTTCATGAATGACCTCGTCGACCTCGATACGACACCGGCGATCGACCGGGCGCTCGCCGGCGCGCCGATCTGCACCACGAGAACGAAGCCCGACGTTTGCGAGAGCAGCGCGATGACGCCGGTCTCGACCAATCTGCACTTCCACGGGCTGACCGTGCCGCCGGTCTGTCATCAGGACGATGTGTTGAAAACCTCCATCCAGCCCGATGACAAGCCGTTCGAATATCGCCTGCGTATCCCGGACGATGCGCCGCCTGGCCTTTATTGGTATCACCCGCATCTTCATGGCTTCAGCAAGACGCAGGTACTCGGCGGCGCCTCCGGCGCCCTGATCATCGAAGGTATCGAGCGCGCCGATGCGACGCTCGCTGGCCTTCCCGAACGCGTGCTCGTGATCCGCGATCAGGACCTTGTCAATCCCGACGCGCCGCCCTCGAAATCCGAGCCCGTGATGTCCAAGAGCCAGCTTGACAATGACGGTGACGTCGCCAATTCCGGCACTGGATTCGGCAAGCCATCGAAGGACCTGTCCGTCAATTTCGTGCCGGTGCCTTTTCCGAACTATCCGCCGGCGACGTTGTCGATGAAGCCGGGCGAGCGGCAGCTCTGGCGCGTGCTCAACGCCTCAGCGATCACTTACCTCAACCTTGCCTTGCTGGTCCGCCGCGCACCGCAGCAGATCGGCGTCGTCGGCATCGATGGCGTGCCGCTGCGATTCGAGGGCAGCCCATCGCCGCCGGTGCAATGGGTCAATCATATCGGCCTGCCGCCGGGCTCGCGCGCCGAGTTCATCGTCGAAGGGCCGCCGGCCGGAGAGCCTGCACTGTTGGTGACACGCGCTGTCGACACCGGACCCGCCGGCGAGAACGATCCCAATCGCGCGCTGCTGGCCATCACGGCTCGCGCAGATGCGCCTGAGCCGCAGGCCTCGCTCCCCGTGCGCGTCGAGCCGTTGCCGCAGCCGGATCGGCCGTGGATCGGGGGCGTCGCGCCGGTGCGGGTCAGAAAACTGTTCTTTTCCGAGCAACAGGAGAAGCTGAACGATCCGAACAGTCCCACCAAATTCTTTCTGACTATTGACGGCGGCACGCCAAAGCCGTTCGATCCGCAATCGGATGTGCCGGACATTGTGGTGCGACAGGGCGATGTCGAGGACTGGATCGTCGAGAATCGCTCGATGGAGCTGCATGATTTCCACATCCATCAGCTTCATTTCCAGCTGCGCGAGTGGTCCGGAATAGCCGTCAACGAACCCTTCCTGCGCGATACCGTCAATGTCCCCTACTATAACGGCCGGATGCTGGCCTATCCCAGCGTGCGGCTACGCATGGATTTTCGCGATCCCAACATCATCGGCACCTTTGTCTACCACTGTCACGTTCTCGAGCACGAGGACGGCGGCATGGTGGGAAGGATCAAGGTGGTGCCGGGGAGCACTGCGACTTCGACTACGCCGCCCAACCAACTAAACAAAGGAGAGCTTTGATGCGCGACAAGCATAAGTCACGTTGGCTGCAAGGTTGCCGCCTTACCCTCAGCGCGCTGGCGCTGGGACAGTTCACCGTTGGCCCCGTCCTTGCGAACGATTGGGAACACCATGGCGGGGGCGAGACCAGGACGCCGATCAAGCACGTCATCGTCATCATCGGCGAGAACCGGAGCTTCGATCACGTGTTCGCCACGTATGTGCCGCAGCGGCCCGGCGAGAGCGTAATGAACCTGCTGTCGCAGGGCATTATCAAGCTCGACGGCGACAACAACGCCGTTCCCGGACCCAACTTCCAGAAGGCGCACCAGGCATCGGCAAAGGACGCCGGCCCGGCGGATGCGTTCCTGCTGAGCCCGCCGCAGCACAATTTCCCCAACGACCAGCTGCCGGCTCCGCTGGTCGGCGGCGCTTCGGCCCCCTACATCCCGAACAAATGCGGCACCGGCACGCCGATCACCAGCTGCGAGGCAAGCCTCGATCTGGCGCAGCAGTCGGAATCCGGTCTGCCCACCGACTACTATCAGTTTCTCCTGACCGGAGGTCCGGGCCTGAAGTCGAAGACGCCGGACACGCGCATCACCAACGTCAATGCGCTGCCGGCGGGGCCGTTTCAGCTAACCAATGACGGCGCGCTTCCCTACGACTCCTATGCCGCGAGCCCGGTGCACCGCTTCTATCAGATGTGGCAGCAGTTGAACTGCAACACCTCGGCTGCCAGCCGTGACAATCCGTCGGGCTGCAACGGCAACCTGTTCGCCTGGGTCGAAGTGACCGTCGGCGCCGGCACCAATGGCGCGCCGCAGCCCGCCAACTTCTCCACGGAATACTCGCCGAGCGCGAAGACCACCGGCGAGGGTTCGACGGCACTCGGTTTCTACAACGTGCAGAAGGGCGACGTGTCCTACTTCACGAGCCTCGCGCAGAAGTACGCGATGAGCGACAATTTCCATCAGTCCGTCAACGGCGGCACGGGTGCCAACCACATCATGTTCGGCCACGCCGACGCAATCTGGTTCAGCGACTCCTATGGCAATCCGGCCGCGCCGCCGAACGGTGTGACGGTATTCAGCCCGGGCCCCGACGCGGGCACGGTCAACGAAGTCGAAAATCCGAATCCCGCGGCGGGCACCAACAACTGGTACACCGAGGACGGCTACGGCAACAGCTACAATGCCGGCTATCCGCCGCCCTACAGCGTCAACCCGGTTTCCGGCGGCGGTTCCTACTCCAATTGCGCGGACCCGTCGCAACCCGGCGTGAAGCCGATTCTGGACTATCTGAAATCGCTGCCCCGCCCGATCAATCCGCGCTGCGAGCCGGGCCACTATTATCTGCTGAACAACTATAATCCGGGCTATTTCGGTAACGGCAACAACGCCTATACCGACACCAATCCGGCCAACACGCCATTCACCATCCCGCCGTCGTCGGCGCGGAGCATCGGTGACAGCCTCAACGACCGGCATATTTCCTGGAAGTATTACGGCGATCAGTGGAACAACTACATCAACGATCCCTATCAGATCAATTACGGCACGCCGGGCCCCACCGCTGACGAATACTGCAACATCTGCAATCCGTTCCAGTACGACACCTCCATCATGTCGCACCCGGACCAGGTCGCAGCCCATATCCAGGATTCGGCGAACCTGTACTCCGACATCTCCAAGCACACGCTGCCGGCGGTTTCGGTCGTGAAGCCGAGCGGCTATACCGATGGTCACCCGTCGTCCTCCAAGCTCAATCTGTTCGAAGGCTTCGCCAAGAAGATCGTCGATCAGGTGGAGGCCTCGGACTATGCCAAGGACACCGCGATCTTCATCACCTTCGATGAAGGCGGCGGCTATTTCGACTCGGGTTACGTGCAGCCGCTCGACTTCTTCGGCGACGGCACCCGTATTCCGTTGATCGTGGTCTCGCCTTTCGCGAAGCAGGGCCACATCTCGCATGAATATGCCGATCACGTCTCGATCATCAAATTCATCGAGCGGAACTGGGGCCTCGAGCCGATCACGGGACGCAGCCGGGATAACTTCCCGAATCCGGTCTACGCCTGGGGCAACCCTTACGTTCCCGTGAACAGCCCGGCGCTGAGCGACCTGTTCGACTTCTTCGACTTCGATGAAGGCGGCCACGGCTACGGTGGTGGCTGGGATCACTGACGACCGTCGTGCGTGAACTCGGGGAGCCCGCCGGCCAACAAGCCGATGGGCTTTTCCATGGCTCGGCATGCCGGCGCCCGGCGTTGCCTCGAACCAGCGAACGCTAGATCAGGCCGAACCATTCCTGCGCGGCGACGGTCGATAGCAAACCAAGCCCGAGGAAGGGGCCGAACGGAAACGAGCTTTGCCGGGTCAGGCCTTGCCCCGCCAGTTGCGCGCTGCCGATCACCAGCAGCGCGGATAGCGCGGCGACCAGGAGCAGCATGGGAATGCCTGTCATGCCGACCCATGGCGCGGCGGCCGCAAGAAATTTGACATCGCCGAGCCCGAGCCCCTGAATTTTCCGCACGGCAAAATAGAGCCGGCGAAACAGCCAGAAGATGGCGCCCACGGCGATCGCCTCCGCGATCGCCCCGACGCCGGCGGCCGCGCCGCCGGTGATGACGGCTTTGGCAAGGCCGAGGCCGCAGAGGACGAGGTTGAGCGCGTCCGGAATGATGCCGCGGCGCAGATCGATCAGCGCGAGACTTCCGCAAAGCAGGCACAACGTCGCAAAGAGCCCTGCAAGTAGAAAAGGTTGCGTATCGACCGCCATGAGGCTCGCTGATAATCGGGGACGTCATCTTGTGCCGTGGCCAGAATATGAAACTTGTTTGAAGAAATTATTTTGTCGCCGAAGCGCGCGTGCATCGCGCGACTATATTTTCAGTGACGACTATTCTGCACGAAATTTTGGTCGGTATGGATGCGTAAAGCGGGCGCGTCACAAAACAGCATAACAAGCCGGCAATATTGGCGCCCAATAACCGCAGTGTCGCAAACGACGCTGCCTTCTGGCGTTGCTGGGGGCGTGGATGAAGAAGAGGGTGGCGCTGTGCCTGGTGTGGTTCGCGCTCGCGAACGGCGTGTGCCGGGCAACGGCCGCGACGCTTGACGAGGCCGCAGAGCGCTATCGTCCGTATATGATCGAGGGAATCGGATCGGCGCTGGCGGGCGCGCGCGATCTGCGTGAACGCGTCGCGGCTCGCGACCTGGCGGGCGCAAAGAAGGCCTGGCTTTCGGCCCGCGCCGGCTGGGAGCGATCGGAGGTGTTCACGGCGGGATTGGTTCCCGAACTCGACGCCTTGATCGACGCATGGCCGAACGCCGACAGCGGCTTCCACGCCATCGAGGCGAAACTGTTCGGCTCCGGCCGCACCGATGTCGAGGCCGAAACCGATGCGCTGGTCGCGCATCTCGCCGAGCTTCACCGCAAGCTCGGCGACATGCACCTGACGCCGCAGGCCCTGCTCGACGGCACCGTGCGACTTGCCTACGAGGTCGGAGACAGCAAGGCCGATGGCGGCGAGTCGCGCATCAGCGGCACCTCGCTCGACGATATGCGAAACAATGTCGCCGGCATCGAGTTTGCCTATCGAACGGTCTTTGCCGACACACTCAAAAAGGTCGAGGCCAGGCTTGCGGACTCGGCCATCTGGCACATCGAACAGCTCAAGAGCATCACATCAGCTCCCGATCTGCCGCATGTCGATGTTCCTGCCCTGCGACGGGCCAGCGAGGAACTCGTCGTGGTGCTGCAGGCCGGCGCGGAAAAACTGGGGCTGCACCGCCCGACATTGGAGGCCCAATCGCGATGAAGCTCGGTCGGCTGGGTGGCGCCGCCTTCGCATTAGGGCTCTGGATTGCGGCCGCGCAGGAAGGCGCCGTGGCCTTCCCCGTCGATGGCGACCAGACCGCCTTGCCGGCTAAAACCGAACTGAATGAGGACGCACTCGACAGGCCCCGCGAAGTGTTCCGGTCCGAAATCACCGGGCGGAAATCCTATCTGGTCAACCTCGGCAATCTCGCATTCTCTTCGCCTTCGATCCTAGGCGGCGTGGCTCGGCAAGCCGGAATCAGCTGTGGAACGTGCCATGTCAACGGCGCGGGTAATCCAAAATTCTTCATGCCGAAGATGTCCACCCGTCCGGGCAATTTCGACACGACCGGATCGCTGTTCAATCCGAAGGCCGACAACGCCGTGCTGGATGCCGTGAGGATACCGAGCTTGCGCGGCGCGCGTTTTCTGGCGCCCTACGGTGCCGATGGCCGCACGGCTTCGTTGCGCGATTTCGTTCGTAACGTCATCGTCAACGAATTCGCCGGCCCCGAACCGTCGCCGTCGATCGTCGATGCGATCGTCGCCTATATCCAGGATATCGACTTCTTGCCCAATCCCAATCTCGGTCCGGCCGGTCGCCTGGTCGGACAGGTCGGCGAATCGGAGCGTCGTGGCGAAGTGCTGTTTTCAAAACCGTTTCCGCACGATCCGGCACTGAGTTGCGCGGGCTGCCACATTCCTTCCGGCGCCTTCGTCGATCACCAGCAGCACGACGTGGGCTCGGGCGGCCTGTTCAAGACGCCGACGCTGCGCAACGCCGATTTCAACGCGCCGTATTTTCACGATGGCAGGTTCGAGACCTACGATCAGGTGGTGGCACATTTCGATCGGGTGTTCGATCTTGGCCTGACCGCGCAGGACCGCCGCGACCTCGTGGCCTATCTCACCGCGGTGGGCGATGGCGCGATGCCTTACGAGCGCGACGGCGTGGCCGCCGCGCTGAGGGAGATCAACGATTTCGCAACCGTGCTCGCCACCGCGATCCCAGCGGGCGACAAGGAGACCGTTGCGCTCGCCGTCGACACGATTGGCGGCGAATTTCGCGAATTGACCGAGCAATATCCCGATCGAAGGAATGCCAGCGTGGAGGGCGGTGAGCAGGCACGTGCGAGTGCTCGCGCCGCGTTGAAACAGGTCGTCGTGCTGTTGCGGCAGATCGACATGGCGGTTAGGGAAGGCCGCGACGCGGAGGCTGCCGCCGACTACTTGAATTATCGCCGTCTCATGGCGGCCGCGGTGCCTTCGCTTTTGGCCGGCGCCGAGCAATGGTCGCTTTTCAATCCGCTGGTGCACGACCGGCATTATGAGGCTCTTCGGCAGCTCATGCGATCGAGGCACGTTTCGCAGTAGAGCCGATTTTCAACGTTAGCCGTTCGGGCGCGATATCCGAAGGCGCGCCGCGCGGCTTGATATGCATTGCGATCTCAGCATCCGATGGCATTCGTGTTTCTCGATCCAGAGGTCGTGCCGCGGATTCCGCAATTTTGGAATTTTTCGAACTTTCTTCAGCGCTTTCACGAGCACGATATCGCTGCGTCATGTTGACCCTTTACTTAAGCTGCGCGTTGGCCAACGCGCTATCAACTTTCAAACTCTAGGGGTCGGCATGACTTTAATTTTGAAGAAACATTGGCGAGCCACAACGGCATTGTGCTTCGCATCGACGATGGCAGTTGCCACCATGGCCTACGCGGCCGGTGGTGTTCGCAGTGACTGGGACAATCGTCCGTATCACAATCACCACACTGGCAACGGGAATAACGTCGGCAAGGACAACAACGGGGATAGAGAGCCGGGCGACAGCGTCAAGACCGCTTCCCCGATCAAGCACGTCATCGTCCTGATCGGCGAGAACCGCGGCCTCGATCACACTTTCGGTGTCTACAAGCCGAAGGGCAAGGGCGAGACCATCTCGAACCTGCTGTCGAAGGGCATCGTCAACGAGGACGGCACGCCCGGTCCGAACTTCGCCAAGGCGCAGCAGTTCTCGGTCGGTGCGCAGCCTTCGTATTTCATCAGCATGCCGAACGGCAGCAAGACGCCGTACAGCCCGACCAACCTGATGCCGCAGCCCAATACCAATGGCGCGCCGTCCGCGCAGAGCGAGACCGG
Source organism: Bradyrhizobium sp. (assembly GCA_019243075.1). Lineage (GTDB taxonomy): Bacteria > Pseudomonadota > Alphaproteobacteria > Rhizobiales > Xanthobacteraceae > Bradyrhizobium. The sequence goes on along the minus strand of JAFAUV010000164.1, from coordinate 5,110 downwards.
AGCGCCGTTCCAGAACGTCACCGAGGCAAGTGTCGAGAAGGATATCGATTCGAGCGACCTCGACATCCTGACCACCGGCGCCACCGGTCTGGCGCAGGGCGTGCTGGACACCCGTATTCCGGGCGCCGGCACGCTCCCGGCCGGTCCGTTTGTGCTGCAGGGTCAGAACATCAATGATGACGACTACACCGGCGACATGACGCACCGCTTCTACCAGGATTGGCAGCAGGAGGATTGCAGCGCCGCCAATGTGACCAACAGCAACAATGCGGGTTGTGTCAACGACCTGTTCGCCTTCGTGATGGCGACCTACTCGGCCACCAACAAGAGCCAGGGCAACGAGATGGGTTTCTACAATGCCGAGCAGGGGCAGGCCCCGATCCTGAAGATGCTGGCTGACCGCTTCACGCTGGGCGACAACTTCCATCAGTCGTTCCATGGCGGCACCGGCGCCAACCACTTCATGCTCGGCACCGGCGATGCGGCGTTCTGGAGTGACGGGCAGGGCAATCCGACCGTGCCGACGCCCGCGAGCCTGATCGCCAACCCCAACCCGGCCACCGGCAAGAACAATCAGTACACGGTCGACGGCAATTTCAGCAATTGCAGCGACTTCACCCAGCCGGGCGTCGGCCCGATCGTCAGCTACCTCTCGTCACTGCCCTACGCGGCGGAGCCGAACTGCAAGCCCAACCACTATTACATGCTCAACAACACCAACCCGGGCTACCTGCCGAACGGGTCGCCGTCGGGCGCGGGCAATCTGCCACCGTCCTCGGTCCGGACCATTGGCGATGCGCTGAATGGCAAGAAGATTTCATGGGCTTATTACGGCGGCGCGTACAACGATGCCGTCGCGCTCTCGAACGAGGCGGTAGCCGCCAACCCGACCAGCCCGAACCTCGCGTCGACGGCACTTGCCGATCCGGCTCACGCGCTCGGGGTGGCCTATTGCCAGATCTGCAATCCGTTTCAGTATGCGACCTCGATCATGGCGAACCCGGCAGTCCGGCAAGCCCATATCAAGGATACCGCCGACCTGCTGACCGCCATCCAGAACAACGATCTGCCTTCGGTGTCGTTCGGCAAGCCGGACGGCCTGCTCGATGGCCACCCGCAGAGCTCGAAAGTCGATCTGTTCGAAGCCTATGTCGCCAACATTCTCGGGGCGCTCGAAGCCAATCCGAAGTTGAAGGCGGAGACGGCTGTGTTCATCACCTGGGACGAGGCGGGCGGCTACTGGGACTCGGGCTACATCCAGTCGATCGACTTCTTCGGTGACGGACCGCGCATCCCGATCCTGATCCTGTCGCCCTATTCGACCGGCGGCAAGATCTACCACAACTATGGCGATCATGTTTCGATCGACAAGTTCATCGAGCGCAACTGGGGCCTGGAGCCGCTCACGAACCGCAGCCGCGACAACCTGCCGAACCCGACCTTCGCCAGGAACAATCAGTATGTGCCGACCAACAGCCCGGCGCTTGCTGATTTGTTCGACGCGTTCGACTTCAGCAAGGCGGTCGACATCTCCTACACGGAGTGATCGAGCGGGGATCGCCTCGCGCAATCCAACCAATGGCGCCGATCGGACCGCGGGTCCGATCGGCGCCGCTCTTTGTCTGTTCGAGATGTTCGAGATGGGAAAACGTGCGGTATTCGTCGGCCTGCATCAGGCAATTCGGCTCGGCGCCGTATTGGCCGGCATGCTAGCTGCAGCTAGCCCCGGTGCGGGGCGGGCGCAGCAGTTCTCGGCGGATATCGTCATGCAGCAGGGGATGGCGGCGCTTGCGCCCGGCCGGCTCCGCGTCCTTGACGGCAAGGCGAGGATAGAGGTGCCGGAGTTTGCCGATGGTTTCTTCCTGATCGACACCGCAACGCCATCGGCCTACTTCGTGCAACCCGGTCTGCGCATTTACATGGATGCCCGGCGATCGAGCCAGCTCACCCGGCTGCTCGTTTCCGTGGATACAGACGGGCCATGCCGCAATTGGCAGGCGATGGCGCGTCTCGCGGGCTCGGCGGAGCAGGGCAATTGGCGTTGCGAGCGGGTCGGCGAAGAGTTGATCGACGGCCGTGCTGCGGATGTTTTTCGCGTCCTGTCCGGATCGGGGCAGCTCTTCGGCTGGATCGATCGCGACCGGAAATTTCCGTTGCGGATCAAGACGGAGGACGGCACCGTCATTGCGCTCGCGCATATCAGGGACGAGCCGCAGTCCGCCTCGTCCTTCGCGGTGCCGCCGAATTTTCGCAAATTCAGCCCCGAAACGCTGATTGAGCGGATCGAACGGAGCGATGTCTTGATCACCGGCGAAAAGGATAAAGCGCGTCCTTGACCCGATCGACGCACCCGCACGAACATCAGCTGCCGTTTCGGCGTAGACAGAAAAAAATTTTTCACGCCGGGATGATTTCGAAGCTCCCGCGGATAGCCGGCCGCCCCCTGCATTTCGCTGCGTCCCAAAAAAACTTTGGCTATCGTGACTTAGCGAAATGTTTGTGCGAAGCGCGACCAGCGGTCCGATTGTCATCGGGCCTGAGCGGCCCTGCATTGCTGCAGCCGAATGCTGCGCCTCAACCAAGTTGAAATCAAACCTACACATCTCCGTCATTGACGCTGCTTAACCGTTGCTGCGCTCTTCACCTGTTTTTTTGCTGCTGGGGAAAAAGAATGAGAAATCAAAAATTGAAGACGGCCTTGGTGGCCACCGCAGGGCTGCTTGCGGTTGCGGTTGCGGCGACTTCGGTTGGCCCGGTTATCGCCGGCCAGGACACCGAAAAGGTCGCCGCCGTTGATCCGAACAAGCTGAATACCAAATATCCGATCAAGCACCTGGTGGTCGTTTTCAACGAGAACCGCTCGTTTGATCATTACTTCGGCACGTACCCGAATGCGCTGAATCCGGAAGGCGAGCCGCTGTTCGAGCCGGCCGGGAACACGCAGCGGGACATCACCAATCTTTTGTCGAACCCCGCTCTGCTCGACAACAACCCGAACCTGAATCCGGCCAACGGCGCGGGCGCTGCCAACCCGTTCCGTTTTGATCGCACGCAGGCCAATACGGCTGACCAGAGCCATGCCTATACGCCCGAGCAGAAAGCCTATGACGGCGGCAAGAACGATCTCTTCCCGTTGAATACCGGCAACGGTACCAACGGCGGCGCCGGCGCTTTCGGCACCAAGGGCCAGGTGATGGGCTACTTCGACGGCAACACGGTCACCGCGCTGTGGAACTACGCTCAGAACTACGCGATGAGCGACAATGCCTGGGGTGACCAATATGGTCCATCGACCCCGGGGGCGATCAACATGTTCGCCGGCCAGACCAATGGCTTTGTGATAGGAAAGGGCAGCAGCGGAAACTTGCTGCCCGACGGCGCCGGCGGCTTCACGTTGATCGGCGACGTCGATCCCACCGGGGATACATGCTCGAACCCGACCACCCAGGCCAGTTCGAACGCCAAGAACATCGGTGACCTCCTCAACGCCGCGAATATTCCTTGGGGCTCCTTTGTCGGTGGCTTCAACCTGCAAACCATCAACGACAATGCGACCACCGGCTGCGCACGCTCCACCGTCAGCCAGGTCGTCGGCGGCGCCATCACCGATTATGTCCCGCATCACATCTGGTTCCAGTACTTCAAGTCGACGGCCAATCCGACCCATGCCCGTCCGAGCTCTATCAAGGCGATCGGCTACACCACGGTACCGGGTACCAAAAAGGTTGACCCTGCCAACCACGGCTACGATCTGGACGACTTCTTCACCGCGGTTGGATCGGGCAATTATCCGGCGGTCTCCATCATCAAGATGGCGGCCTTCCAGGACGGTCACCCCGGCAATTCCGATCCGCTCGACGAGCAGACCGGACTTGTCACTCTGGTCAACTTCCTGCAGCAACAGCCCGACTGGGACTCTACCGCCGTGATACTCGCCTATGACGACTCGGATGGCTGGTACGACCATGCTTTCGCCCAGACCACGCGTCCGTCGTTCTCATCGGCCGACGCCTTGGACGGCGCGGGCCTCTGTGGCGCTCCCGGCGCTACCGAACCCAACGGCATCAACGGCCTGCCTGTCGCCGGTCGCTGCGGTCCCGGCACGCGCCAGCCGTTCATGGTGATCTCGCCCTACGCCAAGCAGAACTATGTCAGCCACGTGCTGATCACGCAGGCCTCGATTCCGCAATTCATCGAGGACAATTGGCTGAAGGGCGAGCGCCTTGGGGGCGGCTCCTTCGACGCCTCGACCGGTTCGATCGTGGACATGTTCGACTTCAACAAGAAGAACAGCGAGAAGCTGATCCTGGATCCGATCTTCGGTACCGTGGACATCAGGGACAAGGAAAAGAACAAGGGCTAAGCTCCCATGTTCAGTCGCACCATCGTCTGGTTACTCGGCGCCGGCCTCATGGCCGGCGCCGTCTTCGCTGCCGAGCCGCAAACGCGGGGCGGCGAAAACCCGCACCCGGTCCATCTGGTCCGCCCTGCGGTCCAGCCGCTCTCCGCGATGGCAAGGCTGGGGCGGGAGATTTTTTTCGACACAAGCCTGTCGTCGTCGGGCAGGCTGGCGTGCGCCTCTTGTCACAGCCCGGACCACGCTTACGGTCCGCCGCATGATGGTCCGGTCATGCTCGGCGGCCCCGCGCTGAGCCTTCCCGGCATTCGTGCGGTGCCCTCGCTGACTTACCTGGAGCGGCAGCCCGATTTCAGCATCGGCCCCGACGATCGGGAAAACGAGACCGTGACGCTCGCGCAAATGGCCGAGATTGGCCAGACCGCAAACCGCGTGCAAAAGACCGCGACGGAGGCCGCTCAAAGCGCGGCGAACATCGTGCCGCAGGGCGGCCTGTTCTGGGACGGCCGCGCCGACACCCTTCAAATTCAGGCGACCGGTCCGATGCTGGACCCCCGTGAGATGGATGGCGGCAGCGTCGAGGCCATTGCTGAAAAACTCCGTCAGTCTCCTTATGTCAAGAAATTCACGGTATTGTTCGGCGAGGGCATTCTCAAGAACGACAATCTGCTGGTTGCGGAGGCGGCCTTTGCTGTCAGCCGCTATCAGATCGAGGAGCCGAGCTTCCACCCCTACACCAGCAAGTTCGATTAC
>JAFAUV010000114.1 GCA_019243075.1 Bradyrhizobium sp. | reverse complement strand
GGCAGCGGCTTGAAGCGGTCGGATTCCTCGCCGCCTTCGCCGGTGTTGGACTTGCCGCCGATCCGGTTCATGGCGATGGCAAGCGTCGTATGCGCCTCGCGCGAGATCGAGCCGAAGCTCATCGCCCCTGTTGCAAAGCGCTTGACGATGTCTTTCGCCGGCTCGACCTGGGCGAGCGGCACCGGCTTGCGCTTGTCCTCGTCGGCGCTCTTGATCCGGAACAGCCCGCGCAGGGTCAAGAGCCGCTCGGACTGCTCGTTCAGGATCCTCGCGAACGACTGGTAGCGCTCCCTGGAATTGCCGCGCACGGCATGCTGCAGCGTCGAGACCGACTCCGCTGTCCAGGCGTGATCCTCGCCGCGGGTGCGGTAGGCATATTCGCCGCCGACGTCGAGCGCGCTCTTGTAGACCAGCGCGTCGCCGAACGCGTCGGCATGACGTCGGGTGGTCTCTTCGGCGATCTCGGAGAGGCCGACACCCTCGATGCGGGTATGGGTGCCGGCGAAATATTTCGCGACGAAATCGGCCTTCAGGCCCACTGCGTCGAAGATCTGCGCGCCGCAATAGGACTGATAGGTCGAGATGCCCATCTTCGACATCACCTTGAGCAGGCCCTTGCCGATCGACTTGATGTAGCGCTTGACGATCTCGTAGTCCTCGAGCGGGACCGGCAAGCGATCCTTCATCGCGACGATGGTCTCGAAGGCCAGATACGGGTTGATCGCCTCCGCGCCGTAGCCGGCGAGGCAGGCGAAGTGATGCACCTCGCGCGGCTCGCCGGATTCGACGACAATGCCCACCGACGTGCGCAGACCGGTGCGGATCAGGTGGTGATGCACGGCGGCGCAGGCGAGCAGCGAGGGGATCGGAATCCGGTCCGAGCCCACCATGCGGTCGGACAGGATGATGATGTTGACGCCCTCGCGCACCGCGCCCTCGGCGCGCGCGCAAAGCTCGTCCAGCACCTGCTCCATGCCGGCGGCACCGAGGCCCGCATGAAAGGTGGTGTCGAGGGTGCGCGACTTGAAATGGCTCTCGGCGATCTCCCCGATGGAGCGGATCTTTTCCAGGTCGGCGTCGGTCAGGATCGGCTGGCGCACCTCGAGCCGCTTGGTGTCGGCGAGGCCCTCGAGGTCGAACAGGTTCGGCCGCGGCCCGATGATCGAGACGAGGCTCATGACGAGCTCCTCGCGGATCGGGTCGATCGGCGGATTCGTCACCTGCGCGAAATTCTGCTTGAAATAGGTGAAAAGCTGCTTCGGCCGGTCCGACAGCGCCGAGATCGGCGCGTCGTTGCCCATCGATCCCGTGGCTTCTTCGCCGGTGGACGCCATCGGCGTCATCAGGATGTTGATGTCTTCCTGGCTATAGCCGAACGCCTGCTGCCGGTCGAGCAGCGGCAGGTTCGAACGCACGCCCTGGGTCTTGGCGTCCGGCAGCTCCTCGAGCTGGATCTGGGTGCGGCCGAGCCATTCGCGATAGGGATGGCTCTTGGCCAGCGCAGCCTTGATCTCGTCGTCGGGAATGAGGCGGCCCTGCTCGAGGTCGGCCAGGAGCATCTTGCCGGGCTGCAGCCGCCACTTGGTGACGATCTCATCCTCCGGAATCTTCAAGACACCCATCTCGGAGGCCATCACGATGCGATCGTCCCTGGTGACGAGATAGCGCGCCGGCCGCAGCCCGTTGCGGTCGAGCGTGGCGCCGATCTGGCGGCCGTCGGTGAACGCGATCGCGGCCGGGCCATCCCACGGCTCCATCAGCGCCGCATGATATTCGTAGAAGGCGCGCCGCCGCTCATCCATCAGGGGATTGCCGGCCCAGGCTTCGGGAATCATCATCATGACGGCGTGCGGCAGCGAATACCCGCCCTGCACCAGGAATTCGAGCGCGTTGTCGAAGCAGGCGGTGTCGCTCTGGCCTTCATAGGAGATCGGCCAGAGGCGGTTGATGTCCTTGCCGTACAGATCGGAGCTCACCGAGGCCTGCCGCGCCGCCATCCAGTTGACGTTGCCGCGCAGCGTGTTGATCTCGCCGTTGTGCGCGATCATGCGATAGGGATGCGCCAACGACCAGGTCGGGAAGGTGTTGGTCGAGAAGCGCTGGTGCACCAGCGCGAGCGCGCTCTCGAAATCCGGCTCATGCAGGTCGGCGTAGTACTTGCCGAGCTGGTCGGCGAGAAACATGCCCTTGTAGATCACGGTGCGGCACGACATCGAGCAGGGATAATAGCCGGCCATGCCGCGGTCGCGGCGCTGATAGATCGCCTGCGAGATCGACTTGCGCAGGATGTAAAGCCGGCGCTCGAATTCGTCTTCGGTCTTGGCGAGGCCGTTGCGGCCGATGAAGACCTGCATGTGATAGGGCTCGGTCGGCTTCACGGTGACCCCGAGGGAGGAGTTGTCGGAAGGCACGTCGCGCCAGCCGAGCAGCATCATGCCTTCGGCCTTGATCTGGTCGGCGATGATGCTCTGGATCACCTTCCGCCACGCCGTGTCCTTCGGCATGAACAGCGCGCCGATGGCGTATTCGCCGGGCTCGGGAAGCTGGAAACCGATCTCGGCGGCCTTGCGCTCGAAGAAGGCGTGCGGGATCTGCACCAGGATGCCGGCGCCGTCACCGAAGCGCGGATCGGCGCCGACAGCGCCGCGGTGTTCGAGGTTGCAAAGAATGTTCAGCGCATCGGAAACGATCTGATGCGACTTCCTGCCCTTGATGTTGGCGATGAAGCCGACGCCGCAGGAATCCTTCTCCAGCGCCGGATCATAGAGGCCTTCGGCTCCGGGCCGCCAAGTATGCAATTCGCGGTGTAATTCCCGGTGGACCTCGCGCGCGGCATCGGCCGATTTCGATGGCGCGCTCGCCGACAGCGATCCTGCCACGATCTGTCCGCGCTCGATTTCCGACCCGCTCATTTGCGTCTCCCCGAATAGGGCCTCGTTGTCTTCGTCTGCGGCGCAGCTTGGGCGTTCCGCGGCACCTCAGGGGCTGCCGCTCGGGCCAAAAGCGAGCCTTATTTTCAGAGTTCAGGCTAAACGTTCAACGTGCCTGGAGAACGATTTTGCCTGGTATCTTGCGGCGCCGGGCGCCGAACTTTCGTTGCAATACCTGTGCCGGTTTCGCAACGAAATTTGAGACAGCTTTGCTGTCCTAACCCCCACATTGCCTTATTTTCTCCTACCACACAAGCGTCCGAAAGTCCCCGGTCCTCTGATCGAGCTGTGGCTTGAAACGCAGAAGCCTCCGGCGCCGCGGTTTGGAAGCAAAGGTGCCGCGATCCGGCCCAAGCGCCGCCGAAATTGGAGCCGAGATTTGCCGCCGGCTTTAACGGGCGTTGTGGAGCGAGTTGGCGATGATGCGTTTCAGAGGTTGGGCCATCACGGCCGGATTGGTGCTCGCGGCCGCTGCCGCCGATGCGCAAACACCGGCGCCCACCGAGGGCGGCCGATCTTTCTATCATGCGGTCTCCGACGTCGACGGACCGTATGCAGCCATGCCGCCGGCGCCGCCTCCCGCGCCGCCGCCTGTTTACGGTTACGGCGGCTACGGCCCGCCATTGATGCCGCCGCAGGAGGTCTATGCGGTGTTGCGCGACAACGGCTTTTCGCCGCTCGGCGTTCCGCGTCAGCGCGGCCTGATCTATTTCATCGCCGTGGTCGATCGCGCTGGCAATGACGGGCGGCTCGTGATCGACGCCCGCGATGGGCGAATCCTGCGCTTTGTTCCCTCCTACGGCTACGGCTCCTATCTCGGCCCATTCGGGCCGGAGCGGCTGCCGGGCTACGGTCCGATCAGCGGCGTGCCGCGGCCGCCGGCCTTGGTGCCGCATGTCGCAAGCCGCACCGTGCCGCTGCCATTGCCGAAACCCGCGGTCGCCGGCAATCCGCCGTCCACACCGCCGCACCAATCGGCCGCGATCCAGCCCAATCCGACGACGGCGACGACGCCGCCTCCGGCCAAGGCGGATACGCCGCCGACAGCGCAAGCGAGCGTCGCTCCGCCAGCGTCGACATCGACTGTCGGCGAGGCCAAGCCCGTCCCGGTGATCCGCCCGACCCAGCAAATGCCGCCGGCCCAGGGGCTGGAGTAGGCCGTCGTCAAGGGCGAAGCGAAGCAATCTCGGGCAGCCAACAAAAAACGCCCCGGTTTGCCGGGGCGTTCTCTTAACGTGATGCGAGCGGGCGTCAGGCCGCAGCCTTCTCCGTCGAGCCGTCGACCACTTGGGGAGCAGTCGCGGTCGTGCCGATCGGAATGTTGCGGGGCTTCTTCGCCTCGGGGATCTCGCGGACGAGATCGACGTGGAGCAGGCCGTGCTCGAGTGAAGCATTCTTCACCACCACGAAATCGGCGAGCTGGAACACCCGCTCGAAAGCGCGGGCGGCAATGCCGCGATAGAGCACTTCGGCCTTGTCCTTGCTGTTCTCATTGGCGACTTTCTCGCCCTTGATCGTCAGCGTGTTCTCCTTCGCGACGATGGACAGCTCCTCCTTGGCAAAGCCGGAGACGGCGACCGAGATGCGATAGGCATTCTCGCCGGTGCGCTCGATGTTGTAGGGGGGGTAGCCGGAGCCGCCGTCAGCATTGGCCTGATCGAGCAGCGAGAAAAGACGGTCGAAGCCGACAGTGGAACGATAAAAGGGGGTGAGGTCGTAGGTACGCATGAGAATAGTCCTCCATTGAGCGACTGTTTCGGTTTACCCGCCCGCCATCGGGCCGGGCTTTAGTCCTGTGCAGCCTCAGCGCTCGCGCCCTGATGAAACAAGGTTGGCGAAACACTGGTCGTGGCCTGCACGAAAGTGATATGGGAGAAGGCAAGACGGCGTTCAAGAGGGCGGGATCGAAGCCTTTTTTGACCCTTCCACCCCTTGTTTTTCAGTGCTTTCCCCCTATCGCCCCCCGCCTATGACGCTGGTCTCGATTCCCGCCAATCCCGTTCCGGAAAACGTCGTCAGCGGCACGATCCGCACGCCCGACGGGGCCGAACTGCGCTTTGCGCGCTGGGCGCCGCCCGCAGGCCGCAAGGGGACGGTCTGCATCTTCCAGGGCCGCGGGGAGATGATCGAGAAATATTTCGAGACCGTGCACGATTTGCGCGAGCGCGGCTTTGCGGTCGCCATGATCGACTGGCGCGGGCAGGGACATTCGTCGCGGCGGCTGCGCGATCCCCGCAAAGGCTATGTCCGCGACTTCGCCGACTACGAGACCGACGTGGAGAGCTTCGTGCAGCAGGTGGTGCTGCCGGATTGTCCGCCGCCGCATTTTGCGCTCGCCCATTCGATGGGCGGCGCGGTGATGCTGCGCGTGGCCCGTGCCGGCAAGCGCTGGTTCGACCGCATGGTGCTGTCGGCGCCGATGATCGATCTGCCGGGGCGCGCCACCTCGCTGCCGGTGCGGCTGCTGCTCCGGGCGATGCGCCTTACCGGGCAGGGCGGCCGCTACGTTCCCGGCGGCGATGACACGATCACCGGCACGCGCAGCTTCATCAACAATGCGCTCACCAGCGATCCCGTGCGCTATGCGCGCAATGCCGCGGTGATCGAGGAAGATCCGACCTTGGGCATCGCCTCGCCGACGGTTGCCTGGGCCGATACTGCCTTCCGCGCCATGAACACGTTCCGCCAGACGCATTACCCGTCCCAGATTCGCCAGCCGATCCTGATGCTCGCGGCTTCCAACGACGAGGTGGTCTCGACCGCGGCGATCGAGGAGTTCGCCTATCATCTGCGCGCCGGCTCGCACCTCGTCATCGCCGGCTCCAAGCACGAGATCCTGCAGGAGCAGGACCGCTATCGCGCGCAATTCTGGGCGGCATTCGACGCGTTTGTCCCGGGAACGCCGCTGTTCGGGTGAGTGTTGATGTGGCACATGACGATTTCGGGCTCGTAGGGGTTTATCGTAGCCCGCATGAGCGGTAGCGACATGTGGGGCCTTCCTTACCCGGGTGTCGCTCCGCTCACCCGGGCTTCAACGCTGCTCGTGCACCCCGCTAATCCCCCGCGCGCTTGGCCACCAGCTCGATCTTGCCGTAGGGCACGCCGGCCTTGACGAGCCCTTCGCGGTAAAGGGCGAGGTCGTCGGCGCGCTTCCAGTGCAAATTCCGCAAGTGGCGCTCGATGGTGAAGTCGGGGTAGTTGCCGAGCAGAACGTCGCGGGCTTGCGCCGCTTCCTCGGGCCGCCCCAGCCGCGCCAGCGCCGCGGCCTTTACCGCCAGCACCTGGAGATGATCGGGATTGAGATAGAGCGCTTCCCGCGCCCAGGATAGGCAGGCGTCATATTGGCCGAGCAGATAATGGCTGAATGCGATCGAGGCCGCCCATTGATAGCGCGGGTCGCTGTTGCCACGCTGCGCAGCCATCGACAACAGCTCGATCGCCTCGCGATGCTCGCCGACCACGAGATGGCAGATGCCCTGCACGCCGCGTGCGCCCATGTCGTAGGGGTTGAGCTCGACGGCGCGGCGGATCGCCTCCTGCGCTGCCTCGTAGCGTCCCTGCATCACATGCATGTAGGCGAGGATCGAATAGGCAAATGACGAGCGCGGGTCGAGCCGGACGCTGCTTTCGGCGAGCTCCATCGCTTGAGTCCATAGCTGGCGGCTGCTTTTGATCCAGCCATATTGCGAGCCCTGGATCATGATGGTGGCCAGATAGGCCCGCGCGATCGAGAGCGTCGGGTCGAGCGCGATCGCCTGCTTGAAGAAGTCGATGGAGGCTTCGAAGTCCGCCTTGGTCTCGCGATAATAATGCGACAGGCCCTTGAGGAAGCGGTCCCATGCCGTGAGGTCGGAATTGCGCGCCGGGCACGAGGCTTCCGCGCGAAAAATTTCCGGTGCGATCGCGGCCGACAGGCTGGTCGTGAGCTCGTCCTGCAATGCGAAGAGATCATCGATATCGCGGTCGTAGCGGCCGGTCCACAGCTGCTCGCCGCTTTCGGGCGCGATCAGCTCGGCGGTGACGCGGATCTTGGTGCCGGCGCGACGCACCGAGCCCTGGATCAGATAGGTCGCATCGATCTCGCGGGCGATCAGCCGCGTGCTCAGGGATTTGCCGCGGAACGGGAAGGTCGAGCTGCGGCTCAGCACGCGGTAGAACGACTGCAGCGACAGCGCATGAATCAGATCTTCGGTCAGGCCGTCGGAAAAATATTCATCGGCGCTGCCGGACAGATTGTCGAAGGGCAGGACGCCCACGATCGCGCTCCGGTATTGCGCGGGCGCGCCCGCATGGGCGGAGGCACGGGTGCGGAGCTCCGCGCCCGCCGGCGCCCAGGTCCAGACCGCAACCGGATCGGCGATGTTCTTGAAACGATGCGGTCCCGCATCGGTGAGCGTGACGCTGAGGCGCTTGCCGGCCTCGATGGTGGCCTTCTCCGACACCGCGATGCCGCCTGGCGGGGCGACCGCCTCGAGCCGGACCGCGATGTTGACGTCATCGCCGAACACTTCGTCCTCGTCGGTGATGACGTCGCCCATATGGACGCCCATGCGGAAATGCATCGCTCGGTCGGATGGCAAATGATGATTTCGTTCCGCCATCACGTTCTGCATTTCCACCGCGGCCTCGATGGCGCCGACGATGCTCGGAAACTCCAGCAGGAAGCCGTCGCCGGTATTTTTGACCAGCCGGCCGCCGTGATTGAGGATGTTCGGATAGACGGCGCTGCGGTGAGCCTTGAACGAGGCATGTGTCCCCGCCTCGTCGGTTCCCATCATGCGGGAGTAACCGGCGATGTCGGCGCAGACAATGGCGGCAAGACGTCGTTCCATCGGCTCCAGGCGCGCAAATCGTGCGCTTTGACGCGGGCGATCGGCCGCAGATTTCTCCCCGTATCTGGCGGAAGACCTGCCCGGACGCAAGTGTCATGCCCAGCCGCCAACAAGCCTTTGTGAGAGCGGGGCTGCGGCAGTCGACCGCCTCGTTGTGCACATCGCCGTTCAAATCTTGGGCATCCACGACCTCTGGCTCTTTTGCTGTCTTTGGCTGTGCGGTCCGGCTTTAGGCGCTGCTGGCCGCGACGGCGCCCGCTCGGCGATGCAGTCTTCGCGCTAGCCGCTCACGATCTGGTAGATTGCGGCTGCCGCGAGATAGACACCGAGAACGATCATCGCAATCAGAAACCAGCGGCGGAATGCTTCCGCCGGCATGCGCGTACGTAGCGCCTGGCCGATGAACATGCCGGCAAAGGAGCAGGCCATGGCGATGGCTCCGGGAAGCGCCGTCGAGGCGCTGAGCAGGCCGGAAGCGGTGAGGTTGACCGAGAGAACCAGCGTCGCCGCGGTAAAGAACACCCCGAGCGCCTGTACCAGCTCGTCCTTTTCCATGCCAATCGCCTGCAGATAGGGCATCGACGGAATCACTTGCACGCCGGTCGCAGCCGAGATCACGCCGGTGATGAGGCCAACGACGCCGCCGATCCACTTTTCGTTGCGATGATCGATGGTAAGCTTGACTTGGCTCAGTCCCATGACTGCGTAGAGCACCAGGATGGTGCCGAGCGCGATCGGAACGTAGTGCGCATAGGGCCCGGTCAGCGATCCCCGGTTCAGCCAGATGCCGATCACGGTCCCCACCAGCAGCGGCCACAGCCGTCGGATGATATCCCGCAGATAGGCGCCGACAAAGGTCTGCCAGATATTGGTGACGACCGCCGGCACGATGACGATCGCCAGCGCCTGGCTCGGTGCCATGGTGACCGCGAGCAGGCCCATCACACCGTCGGCAGGCCGAGCCCGACCACGCCCTTGACGAAGCCGGCCAACACGAACACGGCGGCGATGAAATAGAGCATCGGTTCTGGGTGGGTCATGCGCGGCAGATTGACCGATGATGTAATCAGGCACAATGTGGAGGTTACGGAGCTAGCCTTCGTTCAAGGCGAAGGCTGGTAAAAACCTCAGGCAAGTCCGTGCGCTTCGACCTGGTCGATCTGCAGCTCTTCATCGCGGTGGCGGATGCCCGCAGCATCACGCGCGGCGCCGATCGCGCGCATCTGGCGCTTGCCTCCGCCAGCGCCCGGATCAAGGGGCTGGAGGAAGCGTTTGCGGTGGCGTTGTTCAAGCGCGGCCGGCGCGGCGTGGAGCTGACCGCGGCCGGCGAATCTCTGCTCGATCATGCGCGGCTCGTCATTCACAATGTCGATGCGATGCGCGGCGATCTCGCGCGCTTTGCCTCCGGCTTACGCGCCAGCGTGCAACTGCTCGCCAACACCTCGGGGCTGTCGGAGCATCTGCCGAAAGCTCTCGCCGCTTTCCTGCGGGACCATCCCGATATCAATATCGATGTCGAGGAACGCGAGAGCACCGACATCGCCCACGCCATTGCCACCGGCGCGGCTGATCTTGGTTTTGCTGCCGAGCACGCGCTGCCCGACAATGTCGAGCGCTTCACCTTCAGCGAGGACCGGCTGACGCTGGTGACCGCGCGCAACGGACCCTTTGCCGGCCGTCGCCAGGTCGATTTTCAGGACGCCGCTTCTTGTAGTTTTGTGGGCCTGACGAGTGCCACCGCGTTGCAGGCGCATATCTCGAAGCACGCGGCTCGGCTCGGCATGCGCCTGCATTTTCGCGCGCGCTTGCGCGATTTCGATGCGATCTGCCAGATGGTGGCGGCTGATGTCGGCGTCGCCGTGGTGCCGGAAGCCGCCGCGCGGCGCTGTGCGCGAAACATGCCGATAGCGATGATCCGGATTCGCGATGTCTGGGCCAACCGCAAGCTCGTGATCTGCTCGCGCAATTTCAAATCCCTGCCGCGGCCGGCGAAATTGCTGGTGGAGCATTTGCGGGAATCCGCGGCCTGAGCGCTATTTCGACGTCTCCACCCCGGCATCCTTGATCACCTTGGCCCATTTCTGCGTTTGGGAGACGATGTAGGCGCGGAATTCGTCCGGCGTGTCGGCCACCAGCGTCAGGCCCTGCTCGGCCAGCTTTGCCTTGAGGGAAGCATCCGTCATCGCCTCGCGCGCGAGGCCGTTCAGCTTGGCGACGATCTCGCGCGGCGTCCCGGCCGGCGCGACCATGCCGTACCAGTTTTCGATCAACAGATCCGGCATGCCGACTTCCGCCGTGGTCGGAACATCGGGCGCCAGCGGCGAGCGCGTCTTCGCCCCGAGCGCAATCGGACGCAGCCGCCCGGCCCTGATCTGCGGCAGGATCACCGGCAGATCGAGGAAGGTCATCTGCACGTGCTGGGCGAGCAGGTCGTTGATCGCGGGCGCGGCGCCGCGATAGGGCACGTGGACGATGTCGATCTTGGCGGTCAGCTTGAACAATTCGCCGGCCAGATGCGGCAGTCCGCCGACACCTGCGGAAGCAAAGTTCAACTTGCCGGGTTGCGCCTTGGCGAGTGCGACGAGCTCGTCCATGTTCCTGGCCGGAAGGTCGGTGGCCACGACCAGCATTTCCGGCACCTCGGCGACCAGCGTCACCGGCGCCAGATCCTTTTGCGGGTCATAGGCGATCTTCTCCATGGTGGGGCTGATGGCGAGCGAACTCTGGCTGGTGATCGCGATGGTGTAGCCGTCGGGCCTCGCTTTCGCGACCGCATCGGTGCCGAGCACTCCGGCCTGTCCGCCGCGGTTGTCGATGATAATCGGCTGCTTGGCGATCTCCGACATGCGTAAGCCGACCACGCGAGCGATGATGTCGTTGGGGCCGCCCGGCGGGAACGGTACGATCAAGCGGATCGGCCTCGAGGGAAAATCTTCGGCCGCCGCGAAGCCCGGCAGCAGCCACGCAAACGCAAGCAAGATCCTGACGAGGATCTTCATCGGTGCCTCCCTGGTCGCCGGCCGGCGTTGTTTTATGGCCGGCCGGCCTGCGGTCGCTGCCGCTAACCCCCGAGCAGCTTCAGCGCCGCCTCATGCACGCGCCGGTCCCCGGCCGCGACGATGCGGCCGCCGTTCTGCGCCGGCTTGCCCTCCCAATTGGTGACGACACCGCCGGCGCCGGTCACGATCGGGATCAGTGCGGCGATGTCGTAGGGTTTCAGCTCCGTCTCCACCACGAGGTCGAGATGCCCGGCCGCAAGCATGCAATAGGAGTAGCAATCGCCGCCATAGCGCGACAGCCGCACCTCGTTTTCGATCTTCGCGAAGGTGGCGCGGTCGGCTTCATTCATGAGCAGCGGACTGGTGGTGTAGCAGGCCGCCTCCTTCAGCGAAGCGCAGCGCCGCGTCGACAGTTTCCTCGCCCCCGACGGCCCCTGGTAGTTGGCAGTGGCGTTGTCGCCGGAAAAGCGCTCGCCGATGAAGGGCTGGTGCATCATGCCGAACACCGGCGTGCCCTTGTGCAGAAGGGCGATCAGCGTGCCCCAGATCGGAAATCCCGCGATAAAGGACTTGGTGCCGTCGATCGGATCCAGCACCCAGACATAATCGGCATCTTCCCGTTCGTTGCCGAACTCCTCGCCGACGATGCCGTGCTGGGGAAAGTGATATTTGATGATCCGCCGCATCACCGCCTCGCCGGCGCGGTCGGCTTCGGTGACGGGGTCAAAGTCCTTGGCGTGGCTCTTGTTGTCGATCGACAGCGAGGTGCGGAAGAACGGCAGAATGACTTCGCCGGAGGTGGTCGCAAGGCGGCCGATGAAGGCGGAAAAGTCGATGACCGTCACTTCTGTTCCCTGAGCTAAAACCTCGGAGCGGCCTGCGGATGACCGGACGCCTTGCCTAGCTCAAATCGGCCCGTTCCGCACGGGAATCGGCAGCTTCTCCGCTGGCATTT
>JAFAUV010000010.1 GCA_019243075.1 Bradyrhizobium sp. | reverse complement strand
GTCGTCGACCGCTATCCGTCGGTGCTGTCGGAAGTGCGCGGCGAGGGCTTGTTGATCGGCGTGAAAGCCGTCGTTCCCTCCGGCGATCTCGTCGCCGCGCTGCGCGAGCAGAAGCTGCTCACGGTCGGCGCCGGCGACAACGTGGTGCGCTTCCTCGCGCCGCTCATCGTCACCGAGACCGAAATCGATCAGTCGATCGCGAGCCTGGAGCGCGCCTGCGCCGCGCTGTCGAAGGCACCATTGCAGGCGGCGGGGTGATGGATAGACCGCGCCACTTCCTCGACATCAGCGAGCTCCCGCTCTCGGAGCTGCAAAGCATGCTCGCCGCTGGCCGCGCCATGAAGGCGACGCTGAAGGCGCATGAAAAGGCCAAGAAGCCGCTCGAAGGCAAGACGCTTGCGATGATCTTCGAGCGGCCCTCGACCCGCACGCGGGTGTCGTTCGACGTCGGCATGCGCCAGCTCGGCGGCGAATCGATCATGCTGACCGGCGCCGAGATGCAGCTCGGCCGCGGCGAGACCATCGCCGACACCGCGCGCGTGCTGTCGCGCTATGTCGATGCCATCATGATCCGCATCCTCAACCACGAGGCGCTGTTGGAGCTCGCCGCCCATGCCACCGTGCCCGTGATCAACGGACTGACGCGGCGCTCGCACCCGTGCCAGGTGATGGCCGACGTGATGACCTTCGAGGAGCATCTCGGTCCGATCGCGGGCAAGACCGTGGCCTGGACCGGCGACGACAACAATGTGCTGGCCTCCTGGGCGCACGCCGCCGAGCGCTTCAAGTTCCAGCTCAATGTCGCAACGCCGCCGGAGCTTGCGCCGAAGAAGGCGATGCGCGACTGGATCAAGGAGACCAGAGCCCCGATCGTGCTCGGCCACGATCCGGAAGTCGCGGTCCGCGGCGCCGATTGCGTCATCACCGACACCTGGGTATCGATGGGCGACAAGGAGGGCGAGCACCGTCACAATGTGTTGCGTCCCTACCAGGTCAACTCCAAGCTGATGGCGCTCGCCAAGCCTGACGCGATCTTCATGCATTGCCTGCCCGCCCATCGCGGCGAGGAAGTCACCGACGAGGTGATCGACGGCCCGCAATCGGTGGTGTTCGACGAGGCCGAAAACCGCCTGCATGCGCAAAAGGGCATTCTCGCCTGGTGTTTCGACGCGGTGGGGTGAGCGCCTGACAAACGTGACGGGATTGGCAGTCGAAAATTCTGCTGTCGTCCCGGACAAGTGAGCGAAGCGAACGCAGATCCGGGACCCATACCGCGTGATCTAATTGTTTTTGCGATGTGGCAATTGCTCTGCGTAACGACCACGGCCTGTGGTTATGGGTCCCGACTCGCGCTTCGCTTGGCCGGGACGACAGATGTGTAACCCCTTTCGTTTCGCCTCCCGCGACCCCAGATAAAACGCCATGACGTCACAATCCCCCGACACCAAGCCCGCCTTCACCAGCCCCGTGCGCGCGCCCTCGGCCGTTCCCATCGACGATTCCATCATTCCGTTCGAGGTCAATGCGCTGGACCTGCGCGGGCGGCTGACGCGGATGGGCGCCGCGCTCGACGAAATCCTGACCAAGCACGATTATCCGGCACCGGTCGGCAAGCTGCTCGGCGAAGCGATCGTGCTGACCACGCTGCTCGGCTCTTCGCTGAAATTCGAGGGCCGCTTCATCCTGCAGACCCAGAGCGAGGGACCGGTGTCGTTCCTGATCGTGGACTTCCAGGCGCCCGATCGGCTGCGCGCCTATGCGCGCTATGATGCGAAGCGGCTGACGCCGGGCCTCGATTCAGGCGGCCTGCTCGGCAAGGGCCATCTCGCCATGACGATCGACCAGGGCCCGGACATGAGCCGCTACCAGGGCCTCGTCGCACTCGATGGCGGCGGGCTGGAAGCGGCGGCGCATGAATATTTCCTGCGCTCCGAGCAGATTCCGACCCGCGTGCGCATTGCGGTGGGCGAAGAGTTTCGCGGCGGCGAGGGCGGCAAGCACCGCTGGCGCGCCGGCGGCCTCTTGATGCAGTTTCTGCCGAAAGCGCCGGAGCGTGCGCGCCAGGCCGATCTGCATCCCGGCGATGCGCCCGAAGGCACCGTGCCGCACAGCGTGGCCGAGGACGAGGCCTGGGTCGAGGGCCAGTCCCTGATCGCCACGGTCGAGGATGTCGAGCTGATCGATCCCGATCTCTCCGGCGAGCGCCTGCTCTACCGCCTGTTCCACGAACGCGGCGTTCGCGTGTTCAAGCCGCTGCCGCTGCACGCGCAATGCTCCTGCTCGCGCCAGGCGGTGTCCTCGATGCTGAAGAGCTTCGCTGCCAAGGACCGCGCCGAGATGGTCAAGGACGGCAAGGTCGTCGTGACCTGCGAGTTCTGCTCGTCGGTCTACGAATTCACGCCGCAGGAAGCGGGCGTGGAAGACGCTTAAAGCCCGGCCAGGACGAACCGAAATTATTGCGCCGTGCGGCACGCCTGCCGTCCGTCAGTTCAACACCCTTTTCGCATTGGGGCTGTCCAGCGAGAACGTCGGCACGTCGATCTCGAAGCGCTCGCCGGTCTCGCTCACCATCTGGTAACGGCCGGTCATGAAGCCCGACGCGGTCGAGAGCGGAACGCCGCTCGTATATTTGAATTGCTCGCCGGGGCCGAGCACGGGCTGCTCGCCGACCACGCCTTCGCCGCGGATTTCCTGGCGGTGGCCGCAGGCGTCGGTGATGATCCAGTGCCGGGTCTTGAGCTGCACGGTCTCCTCGCCGCTATTGGTGATGACAATGGTATAGGCCCAGAAATAGCGCGAATGTTCCGCCGACGAACGCTCCGGCATGAAGGCGGGCTCGACGGTGACCTCGATCTGGCGGGTGACGGCGCGGTACATTGCGGCATCATAGCCAAAACGCCGCGCGGAACCAACCGCCGCGGAAACGTCGAGACAATCGCGGTTTCAACACAGTTCGGCTTTAAGGCCGCGCGCAACTTGGACTTGCCGATTTCGTAACTTGGCGCGGCCGGCACGCACCCGGTAACATCCTCCACGCGCCGGCGCCTTGCGCCGGCCCCTGATGCGGTGCCTGATGACATCCCTTGCCGGCCAGGTTGCAGGACCCCAGGTTGCAGGACCCCAGGTCGGCGGAGCTGCGCAGGCTCCGCGCGAGGCGGCCACGCCGGCGAAGGCGCCGGCGATCTCGCTGCCCGCGCTCGGTGAGCGGGAATTGCGCCTCGACTTGTTTCGCGGGCTCGCGCTCTGGCTGATCTATATCGACCATTTGCCGCCGAGCCTGCTCACCTGGTTCACCATTCGCAATTACGGCTTTTCCGACGCCACCGAGATCTTCATCTTCATCTCCGGCTACACGGCGGCCTTTGTCTACGGCCGCGCCATGCTGGAGCAGGGCCTCGTCGTCGCGACCGCGCGCATTCTGCGCCGCGCCTGGCAGATCTATGTCGCGCATGTCTTCCTGTTCACGATCTTCCTTGCGGAAATCTCCTACGTCGCCTCGTCCTTCGAGAACCCGCTCTACACCGAGGAGATGGGCATCATGGATTTCCTCAAGCAGCCCGACGTCACCATCGTCCAGGCTCTGTTGTTGCGCTTCCGTCCCGTCAACATGGACGTGCTGCCGCTCTACATCGTCTTGATGCTGGCGCTGCCGCTGATCCTCGCGCTGATGCGCCGGAAGCCCGACCTGACGCTGGCGCTGTCGGCGCTGCTCTACG
>JAFAUV010000459.1 GCA_019243075.1 Bradyrhizobium sp. | reverse complement strand
CTAAGACGACCTCCGAGACGGACCTTCAAAGCCCCGGCCATCGCGCCGGGGCTTTTTTGTGGGTGAGCACGGTGCCTCCCCTCGTCATTGCGAGCCAACGGGTCGCGCGAATGCGCGCCCGATGACAGGCTCCGCGAAGCAATCCATAGCTCCGCATTCGCGATGGATGGATTGCTTCCGCCTACGCGCTGAGGCGCTTCGGCGGACTCCTGCCCGGCGAAGCTCGCGCAGCGAGCGTAGACGGGTCGTCGCTTGCGCTCCTCGCAATGACGAAGGAAGGCTCTTTCGGCTTCGGGGAGAAGCCTCTATCCTCGCCCCATGTCCCCGCCTGAAATCCGGCCCGCCAGTGTGGCCGACCTTCCCGCCATTACGAAAATCTACGAGCAGGCCGTGAACGAGGGCACGGCGACCTTCGAATTGATCCCACCCGATCTCACCGAGATGACGCGGCGCTTCAAGGCGCTCAGCGACGGTGGCTTTCCCTATCTGGTCGCGGTGCTTGACGGCCACCTCGCCGGCTATGCCTATGCCGGGCCGTATCGGCCGCGGCCGGCCTATCGCTTCACGGTCGAGAATTCGATCTATCTGAAACCCGCCATTCACCGCCGCGGCATCGGCTTGAGGCTGATGCAGGCGCTGTTGCGCGACTGCGAGCAGCGCGGCTACCGGCAGATGATCGCCGTGATCGGCGACTCCGCCAATGCCGGCTCGATCGGTCTGCACCGGCGATGCGGATTTCAGATGATCGGCACCCATCCGAATGTGGGCCTCAAATTTGGCCGCTGGCTCGACACCGTGATGATGCAGCTCTCGCTTGGTGAGGGTGCCGACACCGTGCCGGAATGATTGCCTTGGTCATTCGGGGCGCCGGTCCGCAAAGCCAATGAGACGACAAATCACACCAGCGCGAGCTTGCGGTCGATCGCAAGCAGCACCCGGTCGAGTTCGTGGCCGCGGCGCAGAATCAGCCCGGTCGCCGAGATCACGCTGTACATGCCCTGCTTGCGCGTGAGACGCGGATCCTTCTCGATCCGGTAGATCGGAACCTCGGAGGAGCGGCGGAACACCGAAAACACCGCACGGTCCTTCAGGAAGTCGATCGCATAATCGCGCCACTCGCCATCGGCGACCATGCGGCCGTACAGATCCAGGATTCGGTTGAGCTCAAAACGATTGAACGTCACCCGGTTCGGCGTCGAACTCGCAACGGCGGCGCGCGCCGCTGCGTGACTTCCGCTTGGTTCGGCATCCTCCGAAATCAGACTCATGGAGAGCCTCCTGTCATGTCGCTGACATGATTGCGCCAGCCGCAGCCGGCCGCAAGAGGCCGATTGCGGATCGAAGCGAGAAGAGCGCGGCAGATTGTCCGTCTCCGCACTTTACCTCCGCGCCCAAGTCTGAGCGCAGCATCACCGTTCGCACGATGCCTCGTCGGGCCCGCATGACCGAAAAGATCACGCTCAATCAACGGGCTAGTTCATGATTGGCGGCCCGCAATCCGGTCGCGTTCAGCCGTCACAGGATCGTTAGCAAGAATCACAATACCGCCCAAGTTCGGCCAATCGCCCGCCTCCCTGGGTTGGGAGAACAAGACACTGCGTTGGTCCGGTTCTTTCGGTTTCGGATTCCTCAGCCCCCAGCCCCCCGGGATCGTCAGGGCCGGACCTACGCAGAAATGCCACAGCTGGGCCAACGCGAGTTGGTCCTTTTTGTTTGGTACGTCCAGAACCCCCTGCAGCCTTCCGGGGCGCTACGCCGCCGCAAGCCGGGAATCCAAATCGCCAGCTGTGGCCATGGATTCCGCCCGCGCTGACGCGGCACCCGAAAATCGACGACGTCCGGTTTTTTCGAAGATTTAGTGCAGCAGCGTGTAGGCGGCGCCGAGCATCGGACCGGGCCTGTCGCGGCTGCCGTCCTGAACATAGGCCACGGCGGCATCGACACCGTCGTGCTCGACATTCTCCAGCGGCACAGTCCAGCTTCCGGGACTGCCGTTCCAGTCGCCGACCTTCAGCAGATTGCGCACGACGTTGTAGTAGGTCAGCTCCTTGCCGCGATTTTCACCGCGAGCGATCGAGATCGGGATCGCCTTCGAGATCGAGCAGATCCATACCTCGCCATGCAGCACATTGGGCGGCTTGTTGGCCGCAGCGACGGACACGGTGAGCTGCTTGCCGGATCGCGTCATCGTCACCGGCACCGACATCACGCCGGCTTCATTGGCCGTGGCGCCGATCGCGTTCTCGATGCCGGCAAGGTCGCTGCCGATCACATGGACCGATCCGTTGACGACGGCCTGCGGCGTGTAGACCTCGCGGTCGCCGCGCATCCGCGAATAGGCTTTCTGTCGCGCCGAGAAGCGCGAATCCGCCAACGTATCCTTCCAGCCGAGATAATCCCAATAGTCGATCGGCATGCTCATCGCGATGACCGATGGGTCCTTCGCCAGTTCGCCGATCACCTTGTCGGCCGGCGGACAGGAGGAGCAGCCCTGCGAGGTGAACAGCTCGACCACGGCACGGGGATCGGCATGGGCGGGGCGAATGACGGCCACAATGGCGCAGATTCCGACCGCTCCGGACCAACGCGAAATCAGATTGAAGGCCATCGTCCCTGTCATAACGCTACCACCGTACTTTTACGGGCAAAACCGGCCCCAAATGCAAGGAGGCGGCCTTTGTCTTAGGCCGCCTCCAAACCTGTCGCTACTCACTTCGCGGTGAGCAAATCAGCCCCCACTCACTTCGCAGTGAGCCGGGCGGCGCTGGCATTGCCGCTACGCGGCCAGCTTGCGCAGCACATAGTGCAGGATGCCGCCATTGCGGTAGTAATCAAGTTCGTCCAGCGTATCGATCCGGCACAGAAGGGGTACGCGCTGCAGGTTGCCATCGGATGAGACGATCTCCGCGGTCAGCTTCTGGCGCGGCTTCAGGTCGCCCTGCAGGCCGCGAATGGTTACTTTTTCGTCTCCCTTCAGCCCGATCGACGACCAGGAAGTACCTTCCTCGAAGGTTAACGGCAGCACGCCCATGCCGACCAGGTTGGAGCGATGGATGCGCTCGAAGCTCTGGCAGATCACCGCGCGCACGCCGAGCAGGCGGGTGCCCTTCGCTGCCCAGTCCCGCGAGGAGCCGTTGCCATATTCGGCGCCTGCGAACACCACCAGCGGCACGTTCTCCGTCTGGTACTTCATCGCGGCATCGTAGATCGACATCTGCTCGCCGTCGGGCCAGTGCTTGGTCAAGCCGCCCTCCGGAATATTTCCGTCGGCGCCCTTGAGCATGAAGTTCTTGATGCGAATGTTGGCAAAGGTGCCGCGCATCATGACTTCATGATTGCCGCGGCGCGTGCCGTACTGATTGAAGTCGGCCGGACGCACCTGATGCTCGCTCAGGAATTTGCCGGCAGGGGAGGTCAGCTTGATCGAACCGGCCGGCGAGATGTGGTCGGTGGTGATCTTGTCGCCGAACATCGCCAGGATCCGCGCATCGACCACGTCGGCGATCGGATCGGGCTGCTTCTTCATGCCGTCGAAATAGGGCGGGTTCTGCACATAGGTCGAGGACATGTTCCAGCGATAGGTTTCGCTGTCCACCGTCTTGATCTTGCGCCAATTGCCATCGCCCTTGAACACGTCGGCATATTTCTTCTTGAAGATCGGCGCCGTGACGTACTTCTTCACGAAGGTGTTGATCTCCTTGGCGGTCGGCCAGATGTCTTTCAGGTACACCGGCTTGCCGTCCTTGCCTTCGCCGAGCGGCTCGGTCGCGAGATTCTTGGTCACGCTGCCGGCCAAAGCATGCGCCACCACCAGCGGCGGAGAGGCGAGGTAGTTCGCCTGCACGTCCGGGCTGACGCGGCCTTCGAAGTTGCGATTGCCGGAGAGCACCGCGGCAGCGACAATGCCGTTGTCGTTGATCGACTTCGAAATCTCTTCCGGCAGCGTGCCGGAATTGCCGATGCAGGTGGTGCAGCCGAAGCCAACCAGGTTGAAGCCGACCTTGTCGAGGTCGGCCTGCAGGCCGGAATTGGCGAGATATTCGGCGACCACCTGGCTTCCCGGCGCCAGCGAGGTCTTCACCCACGGCTTGGCTTTGAGGCCCTTCGCCGCAGCCTTGCGGGCGAGCAGGCCGGCGCCGATCAGGACGCTCGGGTTGGACGTGTTGGTGCAGGAGGTGATCGCCGCGATCACGACGTCGCCATGGCCGAGATCGAAATCGCGGCCTTCTACGGCATAGCGCTGCGCGGCTTCCGTCGCCTTCTTGTATTCGTTGGCCATCGCGCTGGCGAAACCTTCCGAAACGGAGGGCAGGGCGATGCGGCCTTCGGGGCGCTTCGGACCGGCCATCGACGGCACCACATCGCCGAGGTCGAGCGTCAGCGTCTCGGTGAAGACGGGATCGGCCGACTTGCTGGTGCGGAACAGGCCCTGCGCCTTGGCATAAGCCTGGACCAGCTTGACGCGGTCCGCCTTGCGGCCGGAGGTCTTCAGATAATCGATGGTCGCGGCGTCGACCGGAAAGAAGCCGCAGGTCGCGCCATATTCCGGCGCCATGTTGCCGATGGTCGCCTTGTCCGCGACCGAGAGATGGTCCAAGCCGGGACCGAAGAATTCCACGAACTTGCCGACCACGCCGAGCTTGCGCAGCATCTGCGTGACGGTGAGTACGAGGTCGGTCGCGGTGACGCCTTCATTGAGCTGGCCCTTCAGCTTGAAGCCGACCACGTCCGGCAGCAGCATCGACAGCGGCTGGCCGAGCATGCAGGCTTCCGCCTCGATGCCGCCCACACCCCAGCCCAGCACGGCAAGTCCGTTGACCATGGTGGTGTGCGAATCGGTGCCGACCAGCGAGTCCGGGTAAGCGACTTCGAACATGCCGCTCTTCCTGCCGAGCGTCATCTTCTCCTTGCGGGTCCAGACCGTCTGCGCGAGATATTCGAGATTGACCTGGTGACAGATGCCGGTGCCGGGCGGCACCACGGAAAAATTCGAGAACGCCTTCTGGCCCCATTTCAGGAATTCGTAGCGCTCCTCGTTCTGCTTGTATTCCTCGACCACGTTCTTGGCGAAAGCCTTGTTGTCGCCGAAGAAGTTCACGATCACCGAGTGGTCGATGACAAGATCGACCGGGACCAGAGGATTGATCTTCTCGGCGTCGCCGCCGAGCTTCTGCATGGCATTGCGCATGGCGGCGAGGTCGACCACGGCCGGCACGCCGGTGAAATCCTGCATCAGCACGCGCGCCGGTCGGAATGCGATCTCGTGCTCGAGCTTGCGCTTCTTCAGCCATTTGGCAACCGCCTCGATGTCTTCCTTCTTGACCGTGCGGCCGTCCTCGTTGCGCAGCAAATTCTCGAGCAGCACCTTCATCGAATAAGGCAGCCTCGAAATCCCCTTCAGACCGTTCTTCTCGGCGGCGGGCAGGCTGTAATAGACGTAGGTCTTGCCGCCGACCCTGAGGGTCTTTCGGCTCTTGAAGCTGTCGAGAGAGGTCATGTCAGGAATCCCAATTGTCAGATATACCCGGTCAAGGGTATTATGCCACCATCAGCGAAGGGCTGGCCGCAGCGCGCGGTTGTATGCTGCGTTGAGTTCCGGCTTATAGAAGCTTTCTAACGACATCGCCATATCGAGAACCATCGACCAGCGCGTGGCAGCCACAAAATTCTCGCGCGCTAGCATCCAATTTCTGAGGGCTGTGAAAGGGGCGACATGCGGCTCTCGGGGCGCGGCGTGAAATGTGTGCGGGGCGGCCGCGAGGTATTTTCCAACCTCGATTTCGAGGTCTCCTCCGGTGAGGTGCTGGCCGTCACCGGCCACAATGGATCGGGCAAGACCTCGCTGCTCCGGCTGATTGCGGGCCTATTGATCCCGGCTCGCGGCACCATCCTCCTCGAGAAAGGCGAAGCCGAACTGACGCTTGCCGAACAGGCGCATTATCTCGGCCATCGCGACGCGCTGAAGCCGGCACTGAGCGTGGGGGAAAACATCGCCTTCTGGCGCGATTTTCTGGGCGGCGAGACATCCGATGCGGGTGACAGCCTGGCAGCCGTCGGGCTCGACCATGCCGCCGATCTGCCGGCGGCCTATCTCTCGGCGGGGCAGCGGCGTCGGCTGTCGCTGGCGCGGCTGCTCGCGGTCGGACGGCCGGTCTGGCTGCTGGACGAACCGGCCGCCGCGCTGGATGCGGCAGGGCAGGAGCTGTTTTCGCGCCTGATGCACGGGCATCTCGCCCAAGGCGGTCTGATCGTAGCCGCGACTCACGGCCCGCTCGGGATCGAAGCGCGGGAGCTTCGGATGGGAGGTCCGTCGTGATGCTCTCGCAGCTTCCGAACTCTCAGGGATCAGGCACAATTCTCTCCATTCCCTGCTCCCTTGCGGGCGAGGGAGCGGGGAGCGGGAGCATCGCATGACCGCGCTTGCCGCCCTCGTCCGGCGCGACATCCGGATGGCGCTGCGCGTTGGCGGCGGCGCGCTGATCGGCGTCCTGTTCTTTCTCAGCGTCGTCGTGCTGATGCCCTTTGCGGTCGGCCCCGATCTGAAACTGCTGGCCCGGCTGGGCCCGGCGATCCTCTGGCTGGGCGCGCTGCTCGCAAGCCTCCTCACCCTGGACCGGCTGTTCATGGCCGACCACGAGGACGGCTCGCTCGACCTGATCGTGATGAGCAGGTCCCCGCTGGAACTTGCCTGCGCGGCGAAAGCGCTGGCGCATTGGATCGCCGCCGGCCTGCCGCTGATTGTCGCGACGCCCGTGCTTGGCCTATTGCTCGATCTCGACCTGCTTTCGACCTCGGCGGTCGCGCTGACCCTGCTGGCAGGCACGCCGGCCCTGACGTTCACCGGCATGATCGGGGCCGCGCTGGCGGTGACCCTGCAACGCGGCGGTCTGTTGCTGGCCGTGCTCGTGCTGCCGCTGTCGATCCCGGTGCTGATTTTCGGCGTCGCGGCCTCGGAAGCCGCCATATCGGGACCCCGGACCTTCGGTGCGCCGTTTTTGATCCTGTGCGCGCTGTCGCTGATCAGTTTCGTGATCGGACCATTTGCCGCGGCGGCGAGCCTGCGGCAGGGACTCGATTGACCCCGATCAACTCTTTCCGAGCGGCTTGATGTCAATTGCCTGTCGCGCCGGCTGCGACTAACAGAGTGCCATGACGCTGACCGAGCTTGCCAACCCCACGAGATTCCTGGCGCTGACCGCGAAGCTTTTGCCCTGGCTTGCGGCAGCGAGCGCGATCCTGCTCGCAATCGGCCTCTATCAATCGGCGACTGCGCCGGACGACTACCAGCAGGGCGCGACGGTGAAGATCATGTTCATCCACGTGCCGAATGCCTGGCTTTCGATGTTCGTCTGGGGCGTGATGAGCGTCGCCGCGCTGGGCACCCTGGTGTGGCGGCACCCGCTCGCCGATGTGGCGGCGAAATCAGCAGCGCCCATCGGCGCGGCCTTTACCTTTCTCGCGCTGGTGACCGGCTCGCTCTGGGGCCGTCCGATGTGGGGCACCTATTGGGAATGGGACGCGCGGCTCACCTCCGTGCTGATCCTGTTCCTGATGTATCTGGGGTTGATGGCGCTGTGGCGCGCGGTCGAGGATCCCTCGCGCGCGGCACGCGCCGCCGCCGTGCTGACGCTCGTCGGCGCGATCAACATTCCCGTCATCAAGTTCTCGGTCGACTGGTGGAACACGCTGCATCAGCCGGCCTCGGTGTTGCGCATGGACGGGTCCACGCTCGACCGCGCCTTCCTGATTCCGCTGCTGGTGATGGCGCTCGCCTTCACGCTGCTGTTCGTGACGCTGCTGCTGGCGGCGATGCGCAACGAGATCCTGCGCCGGCGGGTGCGGACCGCGCGCATCCTCGAAGCCGGCCGCGCGGCGGCGTGAACGCGA
Organism: Bradyrhizobium sp.; assembly: GCA_019243075.1. Taxonomy (GTDB): domain Bacteria; phylum Pseudomonadota; class Alphaproteobacteria; order Rhizobiales; family Xanthobacteraceae; genus Bradyrhizobium. The sequence goes on along the minus strand of JAFAUV010000459.1, from coordinate 95 downwards.
TGGATCTCGGCCCGCACGCGGTTTTCATCGTCGCGTCCTACGCGATCGTGACGCTCGTGACGCTCGTGTTGATCGGCTGGGTGATCGTCGATTAT
>JAFAUV010000373.1 GCA_019243075.1 Bradyrhizobium sp. | reverse complement strand
GTTCTTCGAGATCAATTCGAATTACGGCCGGCCGATGATCGTGGGCCTGGCACGGCTCGAGGGCCGCGCGGTCCTGGTGCTGGCAAGCGATTCCTTCCACTATGGCGGCTCCTGGACGGCCGAAGCCTGCCAGAAGGTGACGCGCTGGGTCGACTTCGCCGAAACCTTCCATCTGCCCGTGGTCTATCTCATGGACTGCCCGGGCTTCATGATCGGGCTCGACGCCGAGAAGTCCGCGACCATTCGATATGGCGTGCGCGCGATGGCGGCCGTCAACCAGACCACCGTGCCCTGGTGCACCGTGATCATCCGCAACTCCTTTGGCGTTGCCGGCGTCGTGCACCAGCCGGCAGACCGGTTTTCCATCCGCTACGCCTGGCCGTCGGCCTATTGGGGCTCGCTGCCGCTCGAAGGCGGCATCGAGGCGGCCTATCGCGCCGAGATCGACGCGGCGGACGATCCGGCAGCGAAATTGAAGGAGATCGAGGATCGCCTCAACAAGCTGCGCTCGCCGTTCCGCTCGGCCGAAAAATTCTGGGTCGAGGAGATCATCGATCCCCGAAAGACCCGCTCGCTGCTCTGCGAGTTCGCGCGCCTGGCCGAGCCGCTGCGCACGCCCGGGCTCGCGAGGAACATGACCATCAGGCCGTAACCGGCTTTGGTTTCGGCACCCTCGCGATGGAAACCGCGGTCAGCGCTGCAACGATGCAGAGGGCGCCGGCGGCGAAGAACGCCGGCAAATAGCTCGCGAGCAGCGTTCGCGACAAGCCGGCGGCGAAGGCCGCGGCGCCGGCGCCGATCTGATGGCCGGCGAAGATCCAGCCGAACACCAGGTTGGCGCGCTCGGCGCCGAAACGCTGCGCCGTGAGCCGCACCGTCGGCGGCACGGTCGCGATCCAGTCGAGGCCATAGAACATCGCAAACACCGACAGTCCGTAGAACGAGAAGTCGGAGAACGGCAGGTACACCAGCGAAAGCCCGCGCAGGCCGTAATACCAGAACAGGAGCCAGCGGTTGTCATAGCGGTCCGACAGCCAGCCCGAAACGATGGTGCCAAAGAAATCGAAGATGCCCATGGCGGCCAGCAGGCTTGCGGCCTCAACCTGCGGGATGCCGAAATCCATGCACATCGGGATCAGGTGCACCTGGATCAATCCGGCGGTGCTGGCGCCGCAAATCGCAAACGTCATGAACAGTGCCCAGAACGTCGGCGATTTCGACGCCTCGCGCAAAGTGCCGAGCGCGGCACCCAGAATGGGCGCGGTATTTGCCGGCGGCGTCGGCAGCGGCGCGGTGCCGCTGTCACCGAACGGGCGCAGGCCGACATCGCTCGGCCGGTCGCACATGATCATCAGCACGGCGAATGCGGAGACGCCGAGCATGACGCACATCAGCGCGAGGCCGACGCGCCAGCCGAACCGATCGGTGAGGCTCGCGAGCAGCGGCAGGAAGATCAATTGTCCGCTCGCGACGCTGGCGGTCATGATGCCGATCACCAGCCCGCGCCGCGCCGCGAACCAGCGCGTGGCGATGGTCGCCCCGAGCACCAGCGCGGTCATGCCGGTGCCGATCCCGATCACGACGCCCCACAGCAGCACCAATTGCCAGACCCTGGTCATGGCGAGCGAGGTGATCAGCGCGCAGACGACGATGAGCTGCGCGGCGAGCGTCACGTTGCGCAGGCCGTAACGGTTGAGCAGCGCGGCGGCGAACGGCGCCATCAATCCGAACAGGATGAAGCGGATTGACAGCGCCGACGAAATCTCCGCGGTCGACCAGCCGAATTCATGCTGCAACGGCACGATGAACACGCCGGGCGCGCCGACGGTGCCGGCCGATATCAGCGCGGCCAGGAAGGTCACGCCGACCATCACCCAGCCATAATGGATGTTGCGGCGGGCGAGCGCGGCCGCGAGCCAGTTCGAGATCATGGAGCCTCGGAAGCTTGTTGAATGCTTGTTGGTCTAGTGGAGCGCTGCATCATGGCACGGAGGCCCGGCGACCTGAATGCCGCAGTTCCCTCAATTCCGGACATACCGCGAGATGCTAATGCGCGACGCGCTCGACTGCGATTGCCGTCGCCTCGCCGCCGCCGATGCAGAGTGCCGCCACGCCACGCTTGAGGTTCTGCGCCTGCAGGGCGTGCAGCAGCGTCACGATCAGCCGCGCCCCGGTGGCGCCAATGGGATGGCCGAGCTCGTATGGGCCGCCGTGGATGTTGAGCCTGTCTCTGTCGAGGCCGATGTCTTTCTGCGCCGCCATCGCCACCACCGCAAAGGCCTCGTTGATCTCGAACAGATCGACGTCGCCGACCTTCCAGCCGACCTTGTCGAGCAGCTTGCGGATCGCCGGGATCGGCGCGGTGGTGAACCATTGCGGCTCCTGGCTGTGGGTCGCATGGCCCTTGATCTCGGCGAGACAGGGCAGGCCATCGCGGTCGGCAAGCGAGCGCTTGGCAAGGATCAGCGCCGCAGCGCCGTCGGCGTTCGCGGAGGAGGCCGCCGGCGTGATGGTGCCGTTGGCGCGGAACGCCGGCTTCAAACCGGGTATTTTTGCGGGGTCGACCTTGAGCGGATGCTCGTCGTTCATGATCACCCGCGGACCGGTCTTCTCCTGCAGCGTGATCGGCGCGATCTCGGCCTTGAACGCACCACCTTCGACCGCCCTGCGGGCGCGCCTCAGCGTCTCCATCGCATAGGCGTCCTGGTCGGCGCGGGTGAATTGATAGGCTTCCGCCGTCGCCTCGCCGAAATCGCCCATGGAGCGGCCGGTCTCATAGGCGTCTTCCAGGCCGTCCATCATCATGTGGTCGATGATGCGGTCGTGGCCGGCCCGATAACCGGAGCGCGCCTTCGCCAGCAAATAGGGCGCGTTCGACATGCTCTCCATGCCGCCGGCAACGACGATATCGGCGGAGCCGGCATTGATGATGTCATGCGCCAGCATGGTCGCCTTCATGCCGGAGCCGCAGACCTTGTTGACGGTGGTGGCGCCGGTGGCGTCCGGCAGGCCGGCGCCGCGCGCGGCCTGGCGGGCGGGAGCCTGGCCCTGTCCGGCCGGGAGCACATTGCCCATGAAGACCTCGTCGACCTTCTCGGGCGACAGATTGGCGCGTTCCAGCGCGGCGTCGATGACATGGGAGCCGAGCTTGTGGGCGGCAAGCGGCGTCAATTCGCCCATGAAGCGGCCGAGCGGGGTGCGGGCGGCGGAAAGGATGACGACGGGATCGGAGGTGGCGGCCATGGCGAAACTCCTGTGATATATCGAGTCAGTTTTGCATGATATGCATCATATGATGCGCTGCAAAAATTGCAACGGAGCCCCCTCATGACAAAATGTCGTGTCTCGCATGAACAGCCCTCGTAGCCCGGGCGAGCGAAGCGATACCCGGGAAACTTCTCCCCGCATATCGCTGGCGCTCATGCGGGCTACGATACCCTGCATCACGGTAGACATGTTTCGCTGTTCCCGCGGCATGTTCATGCCCGAGTGATGCTTCGCATACCGCCCTCGACGAGAGGAGGGCGCAGGGAATGCCGGATGCTGGCCGCACCCATGGCCCGCCTGCAAGTATAGAAAGCAGGCGGCAGTCACCACAGGCAAGGCCGAACAATCCGGCATTCCCTGCGCGATGGTTTTAACGGCTTATAGCGCGCTCTCTCCGGAGACCGGGCTTTGATTGCCTCCGTCGCCTTGCGGGTTCGTCACCTGCAAGGCTTGACCCCAGCATCGGGGGACCAAGACCACACGCCTTTGCTGTCCGCGAGACGGACTTTCGTCGGCGCGCAACGCACGCTGAGCCCACTCGCGGCCATCGCATCCCGCTCCCGACGTCCGTGACGATCGCGATACGCCCCTCCAGTGGAGGCGGGATGCGAAAAGACAACCATATATTTCTGAAAAACGGAAGCGGAATATTTTTTGAGGCGGCGCTTGACATTATTTCGGATTTGGCGAACTGATTTGCCCGTTGGGGTGCCGTTCGTCCGCCCGCAACACGCTCGGAAAGTGCTCCAGAGCCTGGCCTGGCTCACAGAAGAGTTGCTTCAGCTTTAGACTCTGAAAATAGAGCTTGACGGTCTCGCTGTCGACGAATTTAGAGTGCGTGTGCGCCTTAGCGCTTGCGGTCGATGAACCCCTGCATCAGCCGCTTGGGCTCGTCGGTCAGAAAACACCTTCCGAACACGCCAACGCTCAGATCGACGGATTCGGTCAGCGGCAAGTCCTCCCATTGCCGCAGGAGCGCCTTCTGCGAGCGCAGCGCTTCGGGGCCGCATTCCAGCAGCATCTTGATGACGCGCTCGACGGAAGCATCCAGGCCACCCGGCGGCGCGACCACGTCGACCAGTCCCCAGGCGAGCGCCGTCGGCGCGTCGATGTTGTCGGCGGTCATGACCAGCCAACGCGCGCGGCCCCAGCCGATCAGCCGCGGCAACAGCGCCGCATGGATCACCGAGGGGATCCCGACCCGCACCTCAGGCATGCCGAATTTGGCGTCATGCGCGGCAACCCGGAAATCGCAGGCGGCCGCCACCTCGAGCCCGCCGCCGAGGCACCAGCCCGGCATCCGCGCGATGACCGGCGCCGGAAAGGCGCGCACCGCTTCGCAGAGGTCGCGCAGCCGCCTGATGAAGGCTTCCGCCGATTTCTGCTCCAGCGTTGCCATCTCCTTGATGTCGGCGCCGCCGATCATGCTCTTCTCGCTCTGGCCTGCCAGCACCAGCACGCGGATCGAGCGGTCGCTGGCGAGCTTCTCGATGCCCTCGCGCACGGCGGTAATGACCGCGGAGCCGAGGATATTGAGCGGACCGGCATTGCTGATCGTGAGCCGGACGGCACCCCGAGGATCGCGCTCGACGCCGCAGTGATGGTTGAGCATGTCCATGATGGATTCTCGCAAACTGGCCGGGTCAGAACCGCTACTTCCGCGGCAGGACGGGGCCTTGTCAAGCAGCCGCCAAAGCGTTGCATGGATGGGATTTAACCGAATAGAAGCAGCTTTTTCCGCGGAAGCCGCTATTATATGACCGTAAACATTTCATAGGACGGCCGATGCGTTATTCCAAGGAGCACAAGCAGGAGACCCACGCCCGCATCGTACGCAAGGCCTCGGTGCGCCTGCGCGAGAAGGGCGCCCACGGCATCGGCGTC
>JAFAUV010000360.1 GCA_019243075.1 Bradyrhizobium sp. | reverse complement strand
AGCACCGGATAGTCGTAGAGCCCGATCGACGCGTTCTCGCGGTCCTTGCCGGCCTTCTCCTTGAACTGGGTCATGCGATTCAGCCAGCCGAGGCGCGCCACGCAATTGAAGATCCAGGTGAGCTCGGCATGGCCGGCAACCTGGCTCTGGTTGAAGACGATGTGCTTCTTCGGATCGATGCCGCTCGCGATGAATGCCGCGGTCACTTCGCGGGTGTTGCGCGCGAGTTCGGTCGGTCCGCCCCACACATCGAGCGCCACGGTGATCGCGTGCATGTCGACGACGCAATAGATGCAGTTGTGCGTCTCCTGCATCTTCACGAAGTTGACAATCGCACCAAGGTAATTGCCGAGATGCAGATTGCCGGTCGGCTGGACGCCAGAAAAGACCCGTTCAACGAATGCCATCGTCCATTCCCGCCAAATTCGATGTCGGCGCAAAGCGCAAGGACGGCGCCTTGGCTTCTTGGTTGCGCATGACCTTTCGGAAAACCGCTGCATTTTCCCGGATCACGCGCTAGCGTTTGCCACGCAAGGCCTATGGGTGCAAGTCGCCGGTTTTGCCGCGGCCGAGGGCATTAACCGCCTCGCGCCAGCCGATCACGCCGAAGAGCGCCAGAAGCCCGCCATAGGCCGCGATGGCGGCGGCGATCAGGCCGAGGAGGATGGTCGCTTGCGCGAGGCCGTGCAGGCCGGCACCGACCGTGAAGCCGGCTGCCAGCCACAGCAGGGCGCCCATCAAGGCCGCCGCCGTCGTGATCCGCGGCAACCGCTCGCGCGCCGCCGCGTCCAGCGAAAAGCCGAAGCTCGTGCTGCCCTGGCGGATCAGCGAGGCCGCATTGCTCCAGGCGCCGCAAGTGATGCCCGCGGCAACGCCGCTGGCGCCGAGGAAGTGGCCGAGCAGCGCCGCAAGCACGACGGCGGCCACCAACGCCGCCAGCGCGGCGATCAACGGCGCATAAGTATCTTCGCGCGCGAAGAAGGCGGGCGACAAGGCCTTTACCAGCACGTGGGCGGGCAGGCCGAGCGCCAGCAGGATCAGAGCCCGCGAGGTCGATCGCGCGTCAGCGGCGGTGAAGGCGCCGTGCTCGAACAACAGCCGCACGATCGGCTCACTCAGCGCGATCAATCCGAGCATGGCGGGCAGCGCCAGCCCCATCGCGAGCTCCAGCGCGCGGGATTCGGCGTTCCTGATCGCCTTTCTGTCGTCGCCGTGCAGCGCGCGCGTCAATTCGGGGATCAGCACGGTGCTCATGGCGACGCCGACGATGCCGAGCGGCAGCTCGATCAGGCGGCTGGCGAAATAGAGCCACGACACCGCCGATGGCGACGACGAGGCGATGATCGCACCCGCGACGATCAGCAGCTGGGGCGCGGAACTTGCGACCATGCCTGGGATGGCGCGCCTGAGAAAGCCCCGCATCTCGGCATCGAAGCTCACGCGCAAGGGCGTTGCAATCGCCTCGCCGCGACGCAATGCCAGGATCGATAGTTGCAGCAGACCCGCGATGCCGACGGTTGCCGCCAGCGCCAGCGCGATAAAGCCGGCGTCGCGATGCGCGCCAACCAGCGCGACCATGGCGGCGATCAGCGCGGTGTTGAACAACAGCGGCGAGAACGCGGTGAGGAGGAAGCGCCCCTGGGCGCTCGCCAGTGCCAGCAGCACGGTCGAGGGCCCCGCGAATGCAAGATAGGGCAGCATCAAGCGGGCGTCGTCGACGGCAAGCCGCAGCGTCTCCCGTCCGGCGAATCCCGGCGCCAGTGCGGCAATGATGAGCGGCATCAGGATGCCCATCAGCACCGTCGTGGCGATCAACGCCGCGCTGATGGTGCCGAGCACGCGCCCGGCGAAAGCGGCAGCCGCCATGCGGTCCGTCTCGTGCAGGCGCAGCCATGCCGGCACCAGCGCTGCGTTCAGCGCGCCTTCGGAAAGCAGCCGCCGCGCGACATTGACGAGCTGAAACGCCACCAGGAAGGCGTCCGCAACCGCGCCGGTGCCGAGCAGGGCCGCGATCATGGAATCGCGCAGGAAGCCCAGGAGCCGGGAGACCAGCGTGCCCGAAGAGACGGTGAGAAAGGAGCGGATCATTTAAGCTTCTATAGCAGCCTCGCCTGTGATAGGCCGCGACAGCGGCGGTGTCCCAACAAGGTTTTGATGAATGGCTGACGCAAAATACGACGTTCTCGGCATCGGTAATGCGATTTTCGACGTGCTGGTCAAGACCGACGAGAAATTCCTGGCCGATCACGGCATGACCAAGGGCAGCATGGCGCTGATCGACGAAGCCCGCGCCGCCGCCATCTATCGCGACATGGGGCCGGCGACCACGATGTCCGGCGGCTCGGCCGCCAATACCATCGTCGGCATCGCAAGCTTCGGCGCACGCGCGGCTTTCGTCGGCAAGGTGAAGCAGGACGAGGTCGGCAAGCTTTACATCCACGACATCCGCGCCGCCGGCGCCGCGTTCGACACCAAGCCGGCTAGTGACGGTCCGGCCACCGGCTGCTCCTATATCCTGGTGACGGGCGATGGCGAGCGCACCATGAACACCTATCTCGGCGCGGCGCAGAATCTGCTTCCCGGCGACATCGAGCCCGGCGAAATCGCGGCGGCGAAGATCGTCTATCTCGAGGGCTATCTCTGGGACCCCAAGGATGCCAAGGACGCCTTCGTGAAGGCGTCCACGATCGCCCATGGCGCCGGCCGCCAGGTCGCGCTGACGCTGTCGGACGCGTTTTGCGTCGACCGTTATCGTGCTGAATTCATCGAGCTGATGCGCAAGGGCACGGTCGACCTCGTCTTCGCCAATGAAGGCGAGCTGCATTCGCTGTACGAGACCTCGGATTTCGACTCGGCGCTGCAGGCGTTGCGCCGGGACGTCAAGCTCGGGGTCGTCACCCGCAGCGAGAAGGGCTGCATCGTGGCCTCAAAGGATGGCATCGTCGCGGTGCCGGCCGCGCCGGTCAAGGAGCTGGTCGATAGCACCGGCGCCGGCGATCTCTTCGCGGCCGGCTTCCTGTTCGGCCTCGTGCGCAATGCCGGCTACGAAAATGCCGGCAGGCTCGGGGCGCTCGCCGCGGCCGAGGTGATCCAGCACATCGGCGCCCGGCCGCAGGTGTCGCTGAAGCAGCTGGCGAACAAGGCGGGGTTGCCGGTTTAGGCGCAACAAACAGCCCGTGTCATGCCCGGGGCCTTGCGCGAAAAGCCCGGGCATGACGATGTCGAAGCTGCAAGCGCTGTGGCTTACGCCGCCTTCTGGCCGCTGCCGGCATCGAGCCCGGCATAGACGCCGCGTTCGAAGCCCGCAAAGGCTTCCAGGCACTTGCCGTCCGCGAACGGCAGCAGCTGCATCAGGATCACGCCGCAGACGTCGCGCGTCGGATCGATCCAGAAGTAGGTGTTGGCAAGCCCGGCCCGGGCGAGGCTGCCGGGGCTGCGGCCTTCCGCGGTCTTCGCGGTGTTGATCAGGAAGCTCAGCCCCCATTTCTTCACCTGATCCGGATAGAGGTCGACGGTGTTGGTGTACATCGGCGCCGCCGTCGTCATCTTGGTCACGCTGAGCTCGCCGATATGGTTCTGGCCCATGGTCCCGACCGTTTCGGCCTTCAGCACCTGGTTGCCATTGCCTTTGCCCTTGTTCAGGATCATCTGGCAGAACTTGATGTAGTCGCCCGCGGTCGAATAGAGCCCGCCGCCACCCATGTGGAACTCCGGATTCTGCTCGAGCTCGAACGGGATCGGCGCAAGCTGTCCATCCTCGCCGCGCATGTGCATGCCGACCAGGCGCTTGCGCATATTGTCGGAAATCTTGAAGCTGGTCTCGTTCATGCCGAGCGGCGCGAACAGGTGATCGCGTAAATAGGCGTCCAGCTTCTTGCCGCTTGCGGCCTCCACGGCCTTGCCGACGAAATCGATATTGGTGCCGTATTCCCAGCGCGTGCCGGGATCGCTGGCGATCGGCGTCTTCAATGCGCCGTTCTGGCAGGTAATGATGCCAGGCGTTCCGGTCTTCTCCAGATATTTGCCCATATCGCCGTTCCACATGTCGTAGCAGAAGCCGGCAGTGTGGGTCATGAGCTGGCGCAGCGTGATCGGCTTCTTTGCGGCGCGCAGTTTCGGTTCGCCCTTGGCGTCAAAACCTTCGAGCACCTGGGGCGAGGCGAGGTCGGGGAGCAGTTTTCCGATCGGCTCGTCCAGCGAGAGCTTGCCCTGCTCGACCAGTTGCATGGCGCCCGCCGATGTGACCGCCTTGGTCATCGAGGCGATCCAGAACACGCTGTCGATGGTCATGGGATCGTCCTTGGACAGGTCGCGCTTGCCGAACGCTCCCTGGTAGATCACGTCCTTGCCGCTTGCGGCGATCGCAACCACGCCGGGAATTTCCTTCGCGTCGCTTTTCTGACGCAGGATCTGGTCGATCTGGGCCTTGCTCTGCATGGGGTCTCCTCCCGATTGATCTTATGGAAGTGGCGTGATCTTCCTCCTGCGGGCTGCGTCCGGCAAGCGGGGTCGCGCGCTCGTGATGATCGGAGGGCGGTGGAAAAACGCCGTCAAAACGATACAGAATTGCAACACTTGGCCACAATTGGCGGTGAATAGCCTGCCGGCGGCGGTGACCCCCCGGGCGCGCGACGATATGCTTGTTGCGAGTTGCTTGTTGCGAGTTGCTTGTTGCGAGTTGGGCATCCGACACTATTTCTCGGGTAAGGCGTTGAGGCCATGGTCAAATCGATGATTCGTGATTGAGCGTTTGATTCAGGATGTTGGCGGCCAAGACGCCGCAAGGGGAAGGCAATGATCTCGACCTGGAGCGAATGGAAGCGATATCCCCGGGCTGCGCGCGGCGAGTGCATCGAAGCGCCGATTTCCCCGGGCATCTATGAAGTTCGATTTGCTGGAACGGGTGCGCTGCACTCGTTTGGCGCGGTCGACAACGTCGCTCAGGCTTTGGCGATGCTGCCGATCGGCGTGAAGACCTGGTTCGGCCGCCGCGATGCCGCGGGCATGCCCGATCTCGAATACCGCACCTGCGCCACCTCGACCAAGGCGGACGCCAAGGCCGCAGCGGAGCGCATGATTGGCCGGCGCGAGACCTATATGAGCGGCGCGGCTTAATTCGCGGTGCGCGCACGCCTCAAGAGTGCTTGAAGCTGATGCGCGTTCAGCGCGCGGGGCATGGCGTGCATTGCGGGTGGTTTGAGCCTATATTCGGACCCAACACCCATAAAGCCGAGGAGCAACGCCATGACCCCGACCGCTGCCGCACGCGCTTCGCAAGCCTCAACCCCCTCGCTTCGCGATCGCCTGAAGGACGCTTCGCTGCTGCGCGACCGTTGCTATATCGATGGCGCCTGGGTCGGCACGCCCTCGCGCCCCGTGACCAATCCGGTCAACGGCGTGGAACTTGCGAAAGTGCCGGCCATGAGCACGGCGGAGACGACGCAAGCCGTCGAAGCCGCCGAGCGTGCGTTCCCGGCCTGGGCCAAGCTTACCGCCAAGCAGCGCTCCAACATCCTGCGCAAATGGTTCGATCTGATCATCGCCAACCGCGAGGACCTGGCGCTGATCCTCACCTCCGAGCAGGGCAAGCCGCTCAGCGAGGCGCTCGGCGAAATCGATATCGGCGGCGCCTATGTCGAGTTCTTTGCCGAGGAGGCGCGGCGCGTCTATGGCGAGACCATTCCGACCCAGCGCGCGGATGCGCGGCTGCTGGCGATCAAGCAGCCGATCGGGGTCTGCGGCGCGATCACGCCGTGGAATTTCCCATGCTCGATGATCACCCGAAAAGTCTCGCCGGCGCTCGCGGCCGGATGCACGGTGGTGCTGAAACCTGCCAACGAAACGCCGCTGACCGCCCTGGCGCTGGTTGCGCTCGCCGAAAAGGCGGGGGTGCCGAAGGGCGTGTTCAATATCCTGACCGGCAATTCATCCGCCATCGGCAAGGTGCTGTGCGCGCATCCGGCCGTGCGCTTCGTCGGCTTTACCGGCTCGACCGAGGTCGGCAGGATTCTCTATCAGCAGGCGTCCGTCGGCGTGAAGAAGCTCGGCCTCGAGCTCGGCGGCAACGCGCCCTTCGTGGTGTTTGACGATGCCGACATCGACGCGGCCGTGGACGGCGCGATCGTCTCGAAATACCGCAACATGGGCCAGACCTGCGTCTGCGCCAACCGCATCTATGCGCAGGACAAGATCTACGACGAGTTTGTGGAAAAGCTCTCCAGGAAGGTTGCCGCCATGAAGATCGGCGACGGCACCGAGCAGGGCGTGGTGCAGGGGCCGCTGATCAACATGGAGGCCGTCGACAAGGTGGAGAAGCATATCGCGGACGCCGTGAAGGGCGGCGCCAGGATCGTCACCGGCGGCAAGCGCCACGCGCTCGGCGGCTCCTTCTTCGAGCCGACGGTGCTCGCCAATGTCAGGCCGGATGCGCTGGTCGCGCATGAAGAGACGTTCGGCCCGCTGGCGCCGGTGTTCCGCTTCAAGGACGAGGCCGAGGTGATCTCGCTCTGCAACAACTCGCCGTTTGGTCTCGCCTCGTATTTCTATGCCCGCGATCTCGGCCGGGTCTGGCGCGTCGCGGAAGCGCTGGAATCCGGTATGGTCGGCGTCAACACCGGCCTCATCACCACCGAAGTCGCACCCTTCGGCGGCGTGAAGGAAAGCGGCCTCGGCCGCGAAGGCTCGCATCACGGCATGGAAGAATATGTCGAGATCAAATACGTGATGATGGCCGGCGTTTAGTCCGAAGTTTGCACGCAAACCTCGGTTTGGTGGTCCCTGCGAGACGCGGGGTGCGCTACCGCCTTCGCTCTTCGAGCCGTGGCGGACGGGTCGCTGCTCGCAGCGACAGCGCCTATGTTTTGAGCTCTTGTCCCGTTACGCGCCGGTACGCTTCGAGATACCGCCTGCTCGTCGCCTCCACCACCCGCGCCGGCAGGGGCGGTGCGGGGGCGTCGCCGTTCCAGCGGCCGGCGCGGCGCTCGGCGTCGAGATAGTCGCGCAGCGGCTGCTTATCAAAGCTCGGTTGCGGCTGCCCGGGCTTGTAGGCATCGACGGCCCAGAAGCGGGACGAGTCCGGCGTCATGACCTCGTCGATCAAAATGATCCGCCCGTCCTTGTCGCGGCCGAACTCGAACTTGGTGTCGGCGATGATGATGCCTTGCTCCCGCGACAGCTTATCGCCGAGCGCATAGACCTCGCGCGTCATGCGCTCCAGCGTGATCGCGACCTCGTCGCCGACCACCTCGCGCATGCGGGCAATGGTGATGTTCTCGTCATGCCCGGTCTCGGCCTTGGTCGCCGGGCTGAAGATCGCAGGCTCGAGCCTGGCGCTTTCGGTGAGGCCCGCAGCGAGCTGCTCGCCCGCCAGCGTGCCGCTCCTCGCATATTCCTTCCAGGCGGAGCCGGCAATATAGCCGCGGATCACGCATTCGATCGGGAACACCGTGGTGCGCTTGCACAGCATGGCGCGACCGAGGATATCGGCGCGATGCGGCTTCAGCGCCGGCACCTCCCGGATGATCTCGTCGGCGTCGGCCGAGATCATGTGATGCGGCACCGCGCCTGCGAGCTTCCGAAACCAGTAGGCGCTGATCTGCGTCAGCACCGCGCCCTTCATCGGGATGGTCTCCGCCATCACCACGTCGAAGGCGCTGATGCGGTCGGTGGTGACGAGCAGCAGGCGGTCGTCATCGACGGCGTAGATGTCGCGCACCTTGCCGCGCCCGATCTTGGGGAGAGGCAGGTCGCTACTGAGCATGGTGGTCATCGGCGGGCCTTCGTGACGGAAATCTCGGCCGCGTGAGCACCGCGGCCGAGATCGGATTAGCCTATTCCGGCAGCGGAATGAACTCATGTTCCTGCGGAACCGCGGCAAAGCGCCCGGTTTTCCA